>DFBT01000112.1:0-8534 GCA_002366725.1 Caldifarciminota bacterium UBA3073 | reverse complement strand
GTGATCATCCCTGCCTACCGGCAGGCAGGCGTGGTTAAAGCATATTTTTGGATAATTTATAATATTTTTCCCAGAATATCGTCCAGCGTAATGAGACCGTCTACACCACCGTACTCATCTACACATATAGCTATATGAGTTCTCTTTTTTTGAAAATTTTCTAACAGTTCTGACAGTCCCATACTCGATGGGATAAACATCGCGGTCCTCCTCAGTCTCTTCGCACGCATATTACCAAGGCGTTTACTGTGGAGAAACGGAAGAACATCCTTTACATAAAATACACCTGTAATATTGTCTATGTTTCCCCTATAGAGAGGAATTCTGGAGTGTAGATGTCCCGTCATCATATCCTCTATTATAGAGGAAAGTGGGGTTCTCTCATCGAATGCCTGTATATTTCTCCTTGTGGTCATGATATCCTCTGCCGTAATCTCTTTCAAGGATAGCACCCTTTCCACAAATTTCTTTTCTCTTTCGGTTACATAACCCTCCTCTCTGGCAAGGGATATCATTACCTTGACCTCGTACGGCGTGAGCTTTGCCTCTTCTCTTTTCCAGAATCTCGTCGTTCTAAAACTTATGAGAAGGACGAAGGGGGCAAAGATCTTTTTGAAGAAAAGCAGAGTGGACATTGCCTTTCTCGTGACAATTTCTCCGAACCTTGCCGATACAAACTTCGGCGCGACCTCACCCAAGCACAGAATCACGAAAGCAATACACAATGTTATTATTATGATACCCTGTGGTGATAGTATTCCCAGAAATCCCGTAACGAGTATGGTTGCAAGGTAGGAGATACTTATGTTTACGAGGGTATTGCCGAACAGCATTGTGGGTAACAGCGTATGTGGTTCTCTCAAGCTTGAGAACTTGTGAGACTCCTCGGCAAGTTTTTTTCTCGTAAGCGGGGAAAGTGAGAATATGGCAGTTTCGGAACCCGAGAAGAAAGCTGAAAGGCACAACAATGAAACGAGCGAAATTATTTGAAGAACGGTAAGCATAGATGGGTTGAATCATTGGGTGTGCGTGAATAGTCTCTTTACATACTCCTCTTGCTTCATCTCTATTGATTTATCATCTTCGTACCCGAGTGCGTGTAGAACGCCATGCGCAGTGAGAATCGCAAGTTCATAATCGAGTGCTTCGCCTCTCTCCTTTGCCTGTTCGATTGCCCTGTCGTAGGATATGTATACATCTGCAATCTGTCTATCCCTTGTCTCATCCATTAAATTAAAGCAAAGACAGTCGGTTGGATAATCCCTCCCAAGATACCGTGAGTTGAGTTTCCTCATATAACTGTCGTCTGTAAATGTGATCTCTATCCGGAGTTTAAAAGAGTCGTCTTCGCATTTTAAGATGGCATCTGCGAGCCCTTTCAGGGCGTGAACATCTATATTGTATCCATCGGGATTTATGAATATTTCGTGCATTATTTGGCGGTGATGAGAGAAGTGACTGATTCTATTCTACCATATATATTTCAGATTGTCAAGTTTTTTCTTCATCGGATTAAAAGAAGTCAGCGCCTGCCTGCCCATTCCATTCGGCCCTACGGCTCGTATGAGATGCTGTGCAACGGGTCCGTAGGGACCAGTAGGCAGGGATTAAATTGGTCAGCGGATTAAACGGATTGTGAGAAGCGAGATAAAAAGAAAGACCACGAAGACACGAAGAACACAAGGAATTGACCATTTACAATTGAAAATTGACAATCGAAAATTGTAAATTTGAATTGGTGTCTTTGTGTCTCTACTTGCCGGTAAGTATAGTCTTGTGTCTGAATAATTTTTTTCTTAAAAGTCTCTTGCTTGCCTACCCTCAGGCAGGCAAGTCCCTGTTACATTAAAACCTTCAAGAAAACAAGGATAATAGATTTGTTGGTTTTTATTCCTTAACTTCGTGACTTTGTGTCTTTGTGGTGAATTGAATTTTTTCTTGACTTTTTTGGAGGGGTGTGTTATAATATAGCAAATTCGTGGTGATATCTATATAATATTCCATTGCAATTAAAATTCATACCCTTATCGATATGAAAGAAACCACAGTCATACGACCCGTCCCTACGGATCCGTATGGATATGGGAGTGCACAGAGGGAAAATTAATTCCCCCGCCTCTGGCGGGGCAGGTCTGTGGTCTCCAAATGATGACTTAGCAATTTCACAGGGATTCCCTGCCTACCGGCAGGCAAGTAAGAGACTAAAAGAGATTCTTTTTTCTTAAAATATCTTTTTCTCTTCCCTACGGATCCGTATGGATAAATTCTCTTTCAATCCCTGTTTGTAACTGATTAATTTCAATGTGATGGGATAAAGGAGGGAAGTCTATGAGATATGTCTACTTCTTCGGAGAGGGAAACAGGGATATGAAAGCCGCGCTTGGCGGAAAGGGCGCCGGGTTGCATGAAATGACCAGGATCGGTATTCCGGTTCCCCCCGGTTTTACCATAACAACTGACACATGTGTTTATTATTTTAAACACGGTGACAAACTTCCAGAGGGATTGAAAAGGGAAGTAGAGGATGCACAAAGAAGATTGGAAGGGAGAATGGAGAAGAAATTCGGGGATCTTGACAATCCCCTTCTCGTCTCCGTTCGTTCTGGTGCGAGGGTATCTATGCCAGGTATGATGGATACCATCTTGAACCTTGGATTGAACAAGAATACTGTGAAGGGGTTAATAAAGAATACGGGTAACGAAAGATTTGCATATGATTGTTACCGCAGGTTGATAGATATGTATGGCAATGTGGTTATGGCAATTTCGCATGGAGAGTTCGAGGAGGCACTCGCCAAATTAAAAAAAGAAAAAGGGGCAAAACTTGATTCTGAACTTTCTTCAGAAGCCCTTCGGGAACTTACTGAAATTTACGAGAACATAATTAAAAGACACGGTAAGACCTTTCCCGAGGACCCGTTTGGACAGTTATGGGGTGCAATAGGAGCGGTATTTAAATCCTGGAATAATGAGAGGGCAAAGGAATACAGAAGACTCAATAATATATCAGACGATTGGGGAACCGCCTGCAATGTCCAGTCAATGGTGTTTGGGAATATGGGTGAGGACTCGATGACGGGTGTTGCATTTACACGAAACCCCGCCACCGGTGAAAATGTATTCTATGGCGAGTGGCTCCAAAATGCCCAGGGTGAAGATGTGGTGGCGGGTATACGAACGCCCCATCCTCTTTCCAAGGCAGAAAGGGGGATGAGTGATTCCTCTCTGGCATCGCTTGAGGAAATGTTCCCCGACACTTACGGAGAACTGAGCGGAATCCGCGATAAGCTGGAGAACCATTACCGAGATGTGCAGGATATTGAGTTCACGATGGAGAAGGGCAAGCTGTTTATCCTGCAGACCCGTACGGGTAAACGCACTCCGCTTGCGGCTGTTAAGATAGCAGTTGATATGACAGACGAGAAACTTATATCAAAGGAAGAGGCAATTATGAGGGTAGACCCAAGAGACATAGACCTCCTCCTTCATCCGATGGTAGACCCATATGCGAAAGTAGAGGTTATTTCTCGAGGATTACCGGCGTCTCCAGGGGCCGCAACTGGCAAGGTGGTGTTCTCTTCGGAGGATGCGGTCAGGATGAAAGAGAAGGGTGAAGGGTGTATTCTCGTGAGAATTGAGACCTCTCCCGAGGACATAAAGGGGATGGCGAGTGCAGAGGGCATACTCACCCAGAGAGGAGGAATGACATCACACGCCGCAGTTGTGGCAAGGGGAATGGGCAAGCCCTGTATTGCGGGGTGTGAGTCCATAAATATTGATTACGCCAGAAAACTTTTCAAGAAGGGCGATTGTACTATAAAAGAGGGCGATGTAATCACCATAGATGGTGCTACCGGCCGCGTGATGGAGGGAGATGTCAAGAAAATCAAGGCATCACTCACCGGTGAATTCGGAAGATTGCTATCTTTTGCGGATGAGGTTAGAAGACTGGGTGTAAAAACGAATGCAGACACGCCAAATGATGCAAAGACGGCGAGAGATTTCGGATGTGAAGGCATAGGGTTGTGCAGGACCGAGCATATGTTTTTCGGGGGCGAGAGAATTAAGGCGGTCAGGGAGATGATCGTAGCGGAAACCAGAGAGGAAAGGGAAAAAGCGCTTGCCAAGATTCTTCCCATGCAGAGGGAGGATTTCAAGGGAATCTTCAGAGTTATGGACGGTCTGCCCGTGATCATAAGAACACTCGATCCTCCCCTGCACGAATTCTTACCCAAGGGTCCGAAGGCAATCGAGGAACTCGCAAAAGAGATGAATGTAGAACCCGCGGTCATAGAGGAGAAGGCGAGGGCACTATCCGAAACAAATCCAATGCTTGGACATCGTGGATGCAGACTCGGTATAACATATCCTGAGATAACAGAAATGCAGGTGAGGGCAATTTTTGAGGCTGCCTGTGATGTCACCCGGGAGGGCAAAAAGGTCATTCCCGAGGTTATGATTCCCCTCGTTGGCAGCAAGATCGAATTGGAGAATCAGAGAAAAGTGGTTGAGAAGGTTGCGGAAGAGGTTATGAAGGAACGGGGAGTAAAAATAAACTACATGGTGGGTACAATGATTGAACTGCCGAGAGCGGCACTCACAGCAGGTGAAATTGCGGAGATAGCGGATTTCTTTTCGTACGGCACAAATGACCTCACACAGACCACATTTGGTTTCTCAAGAGACGATGTTGCGAAGATTCTCGATAGCTACATAGAAAATGGAATTCTGAACTACGATCCATTTCAGACCCTGGACGAGAGGGGCGTCGGAGAGCTCATCAAGATTGGTCTTGAAAGGGGAAAGAAGACAAATCCAAAACTTGAGGTCGGGATATGCGGTGAGCATGGGGGCGACCCAAAATCCATAGATTTTTGTGAGAGGGTGGGATTAGATTATGTCAGTTGTTCACCCTACAGGGTGCCAACCGCAAGACTCGCTGCGGCTCAGGCGAAGATAAGGAATAGCAGGAAATGAACGGCAAATTTTTCTTGACTTTTTTCTTTTCTTGTGTTATAATATTTTTCTCTCTGAAGTGCCTGCCTGACACCTGCCCCGCTTTGGCGGGGGTGCGTGGGCATCACTCTGTCAATGCATATGCTGTGACCTGGTCACAGAACTCCGACTTCTGCAGAAGGGTTGAGGAATGAATGAGATCACATCCACTTTGGAAAAATCATCTGATTCGGGGAGAATGCTCAAGATAAGCGTCTCTCCATCTCTTGTCGCCAAAAAAGAGGAAGAACTCCTTAAAAAATACTCAAAAGAAGTCCCCGTAGATGGATTTCGAAAGGGCAAGGTCCCCATTTCGGTTATAAAAAGGAGGTTTGGGGGTGCATTAAAAGAAGAGGCGATAGAGGATGTATGTAGAGATGCATACATTGAGGTGATAAGGGAGAAGGGTATAATTCCATTGACAAGGGCTGAAATAAGTGATATAAAGCAAAGGGAAGATACGCTTTCATTTACTGCGTCATTTGAGGTGATGCCCGATGCGGATATAGATTACAAAGATATTGTTGTTAAGCTCCCGATTTCCCGGGAAACAGATGAAGATATTGACAGGGCAATAGGGGAAATGAGAGTTTCCTACGCCACCTATATACCCGTTGTGAGAAGTTCTGTACCTGGCGATTATTTGGTAATAAACTATGATTATTTAAAGGAGGAGAAAGGGGTGCTGCGACCCGAGAGGGTTGCCAACTTTGGGTTCGTACTCGGTTCTAATGTGGTCCCCGAGGAGTTCAACAAAAAACTTGTCGGCAGGAAACTGGGTGAGAATGTAAAAGTGAGTGTTCGTTATCCAATTGATTACGAGGACTCGTCCGTTGCCGGAAGAGAAGTTGCCTACAGGGTTATCATAAACGAGGTTAAGGAGGTAAGACTCCCGTCAGTTGATGATGAATTTGCAAAGACATGCGGATTTCAGAGCGCGGAAGAACTGAGAGAATACACAAGGAATACACTTTCCGAGAGGCTTGATGCACGGGTAAAGGAGATACTGCCCGGCGTGGTTCTCAGTGAACTTGTGGAGCGGCATAAGTTTGATCCACCGAAGGTATTTGTTGATATTGCGTATGAAGATTGGTTGGATGATGTGAAAAAAGGGAAGTTTGACTCCATGGATGAAAAGGAAATGAGGGAGAGGGCAGTTTGGGACGCAAAGGCAAGGGTCATTCTTTCAATAATAGCGGAAAGGGAAGACTTAAAGGTGACAGACGGGGAGATAAAAGAGGCTCTAAAGAAATCACTTTCACCCGCGGAGACGAAGTCATTCCTTGAAGACACCGATCGTCGTGAGTACTTGAGATCGTATATCCGCAGGGGAAAGGCACTCGACTTGGTGGTGGGCAAAGCAAAGATTGAATACTCGGAAAAAGTTGATAGACAAAGGAGCGAAAGACAAAAACTGGTGACTCCGAAATAATCGTTAGGTCTCTGAGTAGTCGACCTGTAATAACCGGTGTTTGACAGTCGAACGGGGAGAATATATGAATCTTGTTCCGATAGTAGTTGAATCGTCTGGAAGGGGAGAAAGGGCGTACGACATATTCTCGAGGTTGTTGAAAGATAGAATAATAATTCTTGGCAGTGAGATAACCGAGACCGTGTCTTCCAGTATAGTGGCGCAATTCCTGTTTCTTGAGGCAGAGGACCCGCATAAAGATATACATCTCTATATTGATAGTCCCGGGGGAATCGTATCTTGTGGCCTTGCAATATACGATACCATCCAGTATATCGGGGCAGATGTTTCAACGATATGTATGGGAATGGCTGCCTCTTTGGCTGCCGTCGTACTTGCTTCGGGGACAAAGGGGAAGAGATTTATACTACCGCACTCAAGAGTTCTTATACATCAGCCCATGGGTGGTATATCCGGTCAAGCTGTCGACCTCGCCATACATTCAAAGGAGATTACAAGGGTAAGACAGGAATTGAATGAGATATTGGCATTGCATACGGGTAAGGATGTAAAAAGGATCGAACGGGATACGGATAGAAACTTCTGGATGAATGCGCAAGAGGCTAAGAAATACGGAATAATAGATGAGGTTATAGCGAGAAAGGAGAAGAAATAGCGGTACAGAGTATAAGTTGAGGTATCTTATATGTCAAAAACCTGTTCATTTTGTGGTATCGAGAAAGAGGATATAATATCTGGCCCTTATGCAAATATATGTTTTAGTTGCGTAAGGAGATTTAGAGAGATGATACCTCGGGCAGTACCCAGTGAGAAAGAAAGGGAATTTACACCCGAAGGTATACACAGGTATCTGAACGATTATGTGATAGGTCAGGACCATGCCAAAAGGGTTCTCTCTGTTGCGGTGTATAATCAGTATAAGCGAGTACTTTACAATGTGGGAGATGATGATATCGCAAAGAGTAATGTGATTTTGATAGGTCCCACGGGGGTTGGCAAAACCCTGCTTGCCGAGACGCTTGCGAGGTTCCTGAAGGTTCCGTTCTCTATATCCGATGCAACTTCACTGACCGAGGCGGGCTATGTTGGGGAGGATGTGGAGAATATCATTCTGAGGCTTTTTGAGTCGTGTGACTTCGATATTGAAAGGGTAGAGAAGGGTATCATTTATATAGACGAAATAGATAAAATTGCGAGAAAATCCGATTCCCCATCCATTACGAGAGATGTCTCTGGTGAGGGAGTTCAGCAGGCGCTCTTAAAGATTATGGAGGGATGTATAGCCAGTGTTCCCCCTCACGGTGGAAGAAAGCATCCCGAACAAAAGCTGATAAAGGTAAATACGAAGAACATACTATTCATATGCGGTGGTACATTTGAGGGACTGGATGAAATAATTGGAAGAAGGCTTGGTAAGTCACGGGTGGGATTTAAGATAAGTGAAAAGGCAAAGCGGAATGAAATTGGTGAAATCGCCACCAGGAGGCTTTCACATCCAGAACCAAGAGATTTGGTTCAGTATGGATTTATACCTGAATTTGTGGGGAGGTTGCCCGTTGTTGCGACACTCGATCCACTCGATGAGAAGACACTGATTAGAATACTTAAGGAGCCGAAGGGTGCTCTCACCAAACAGTATAAAAAACTCTTTAAAATCGAGGGAGTTGAGCTCGAATTTGAGGATGACGCACTCGAATGCATTGCAAGGCTTGCAATAGAGAAAGATATGGGTGCCCGTGCGTTACGGACGATTGCAGAAGATGCAATGTTGGATATAATGTATGAACTCCCGTCAAAGGGGGGTATCAAGAAGTGTGTAATCACTTCCGATGTTATACTTGGTAAAGGGCAGCCCGTATATGTGAGGTACAAGAAAACCGCATAAGCAGATTAAATTGTGACATTCTTTAACATTGGACGTTGTCCCAAAGTGTTGTGATGAAAATTATCAGATTATATGATGAGTGTAAAAGTCCTCAGTTATGAACCTATAACTTAGCATATTGTCTTTATTCTTCATTTCTTTTGCATGCCCAAAAGAAACGAAGCAAAGAAAAGGGCACCCCTATGTTTTTCTTAACGCCAGATTGCTGCGTCTTATGGCTAA
>DFBT01000113.1 GCA_002366725.1 Caldifarciminota bacterium UBA3073 | reverse complement strand
ATGTCGTGAATCGTTGAGCGTAGTTCGCAGATCGTTGAGCGTAGTTCGTTATTCGATGGTCGAACATAATTCTTTCTTCTTCCTCGTACCAAAATCCGCTTAATCCGTGTAATCCGATGACTTTTTCCTTGATCGTATAGGAAACTACACAACAAGTCATAGTCTCGAGTATGTGTCGGCTGGAGATTGCTTCGCCCATACGGGCTCGCAATGACATTACTCCTGACAACCACATTAATAAAAAAAATCATGGGTAATCTGCGTTCATCAGCGTCCAATTTTTTCCTTGACAAATTCCCTTTTTTGGTATAAACTTAACAGAGCAAAATACAGATTATTCCAGCTGATAAACTTGAGGAAGAGACTGTATGCAATGCAAAACAAATAGAAAAAGATTGCGAATAGTATGCCAACAACGTCAAGGAAAAAGCAGAGAGTATGGAAAATTCCCCCCAGGTCTTCTAAAAAGAGATTTTGAAATTCTAGGCTGGGGAGGAATTTAATAAGTAGACTCTTTTTAGGAAAGGTATCGAGTTTATATCCGTGTATTTCGTGTCCTGATGGAATAGCGACCCTGATGTGATAGCTACGCATCACACCACGATGTAACAGTAAAGATACGTTACACCCTGTTAGATAGTTTACACATCTCACAGGGCAAGCAGGGCAAGTAGCATTCCACAGGATAAATTCTTCGTGTGCTTCGTGGGCAAATTTTACGGTTATAATGCTCGCAATAATTCCAGCAGCCGGATTCGGGAAGAGGATGTCCGGGCTCACCCGAGGGAGAGCAAAAGAACTCCTTCCGATTCATAGGAGGCATATGATCGACTATGCCTTGGAAGAGGTAATCGGGGCGGGGATATCGAAACTCCTGATAGTTATAAGTCCGCGTAAGGAAGAGCTGAAAGAACACCTGACTACAGAATGGTCTCGGCGACCACCGCTGTTGAGTTTTATATATCAGAATGAACCCCTTGGGCTTGCTGATGCCATATATCGATGTCGTAACTATATAGAGAATTCGATGTTTGCCGTTCTGCTTCCGGATAACATCTTCATAGGTAATCCTCCACTTAAAAGCCTTATCGATGTGGCGAAGAAATACAAAAAGAGCGTGACATCTCTCATAAAAGTAAAAGATGTCGAGGCGTCATATTTCGGCAACTGTGGAGGTGTTGAGGTCTCACAATATAATGGAGAGATATTTGAGGTAAAAAAACTTGAGGATAAGAAGCCAGGCTCCTTCTCAACTCGGGGTAAACCCGATGTCTTAAGAACCTTTCCACGACATATATTCACCCGCGAACTTTTCGAATACATAGATAGATTGCGGGGTAAGACAGAAGGAGAGTTTGACGATGTTCCCGTGCTTCAGGAGATGGTGAGAGAAGGAAAGATTCTCGGCGTACTCGTGAGGGGAAAGGCGTTTGATGTTGGTAGTCCAGAGGGCTACAGACACGCGGAGTCGTGCCTGAAGAGTCGGAGATGAATAAGATGCTATTGGTTAGATTGCTTCGCTATCGCTCGCAATGACAAACCGTTGCTTCGCCCATACGGGCTCGCAATGACGAAAGGTACTCTAAATTAGAGGGAGACAAATCACTTTCACTAAAGCACTTGCTAATAAACGGTTTAACAAAAAGTTGCTTAGATATTTTTCACAATACCGAGAAGCTAAATAGGAGGGATGTATGGTGCAATTAGCAAGGAGGGTTGAACACCTTGGTCCTACCGCGGCGTTTGAAGTACTCGCCAGGGCAAATGAACTTGCGAGACAGGGCAAGTCAATAGTGCACTTCGAGATAGGAGAGCCGGATTTTGACACTCCAGTAAATATCACTGATTCGGCGGTCAAGGCTCTCAGGGGAGGAAACACAAAATATGTAGATGGACAGGGGTTATTGGAGTTACGGAAAGTTGTTGCAGAACATGTGGCGAGGAAGAGAGGTATAGAGGTTAGCCCCACCGAGGTTGTAATCGGTCCCGGTGCCAGCCCGGTCATCTTTTTTGTCATTCTCGCCCTGATTGAAAGTGGGGACGAGGTAATTTATCCCAACCCGGGGTTCTTTACATACGAGCCGGTTACTATTCTTGCCGGTGGCACCCCGGTCCCCATTCATCTATGGGAAGAAAAAGAGTTTAGCATTGATGTCGATGAAATAAAATCTAAAATTTCGCCGAGAACCAAGCTGCTAATTTTAAATTCGCCCAACAATCCAACCGGGGGAATGATATCAGCCAATGGTCTGAAAGAGTTGGCAGATTTGTTGAGCGATAGAGATATCCGGGTGCTGTCAGACGAGGTCTATTCTGAAATGGTGTATGATGGCGAGTTCCATAGTATTTCTTCTTTCCCGGGCGTGAAAGATAGGACTATAATTGTGGACGGTTTCTCAAAGACTTATGCTATGACAGGCTGGAGATTGGGTTACGGGGTGATGGATATTGAGCTATCATATAAGGTAGCTGCCCTTATGATACAGTGCAATTCCTGTGTACCTCCTTTTGTACAAATGGCTGGTATTGAAGCATTGAAGGGTCCCCAGGGTGGGGTAAAAGAAAGGCTGGAAATCTTCAGGAGACGACGGGATTTGATAGTTGAGGGTCTGAATCAAATTCCCGGTTTGAATTGTCTTTTACCTAAGGGAGCCTTCTATGTCTTCCCTTCTCATAAAGGGATTAAAATGCCCTCAAAAGAGCTTGCCCTTAAGCTATTAAATGAAGCCGGGGTTGCCTGTCTTCCGGGAACGGCATTTGGCGAGTTTGGTGAAGGCTACCTGAGGTTCACATATTCCAATTCTGAAGACAACATCAGAGAAGCCCTTAAAAGAATTGGGAAATTTTTTTGCTCTAAAAAGGCTTAAAGAAGAACCCTCACAAACCTCAGAAAAGGGGATTGGGGAATTTAGAGCGTGGAGGAAGATATGATCACATGGGACGCCTATTGGAAAAAATATTCAATATCCAAGGCTGAAAAATGGTTAATTTTGGAAAGGGATAAGATAATAAACACCTATTTAGACGAGCTGGGTTCGTCAAAGAAAGAAGTGATTGAAGTAGGATGTGGCTACGGTTCTAATATCAAACTAATAAAGGAGAATAGAGACGATGTGAGGTGTTATGCACTGGATAACAGTGATGTCGCCATTGAATTGATAAAAGAAGAGATTCCCGATGCCTTTTTGTCCGATTGCAGAAATACACCTTTCCGCAATAATAGGTTCGATGTCATCTTCAGCGCGGGATTAATGGAACACTTCAGGGACGAAAGGCCCTTTTTAAGGGAGATGAAAAGAATTTTAAAACCCAACGGCTATCTGATTACCTTTGTCCCGGCGAGATATTCATTGTGGGAACTCTATCAATTGCTTCATTTTGGCATGTGGAAGCACGGTTATGAGAAATCCTACACTTACAGTGGCTTAAAATCGTTATCTATCGATAACGGATTTCGTGTAGTCAAGATCTCAGGTATCGATCCCTTTAGCATCAATGGATTTATAATGAAATTGTTTAATATCACCTTTTCTCCCGTTACCAAGAAATCTCTCACGAAGAGCGGATATACCGAATTCTGTGTGGTCGCCAAAAAGCGTCTTTGTACATGATAGAATTTCTGGCACTTTTATATTCTTGTCGACCTTACTCCGTTACCCCAATAGATAATCGACCTATGGCGATAAATTTTTCTTGACCGTATAGGAAACTATACAACAGGTCATAGTCTCGAGTATGTGTCAGCTGGGGGTTGCTTCGGGGGTTGCTTCGGAGGTTGCTTCGGCTTCGCCTCGCAATGACATTCCTCGCAATGACATTACTCCTGAAAACCGCAATAAAAAAATCATGGGTTTACCCCGCACCTATGCATACCCTCGTACCTATTAGGTGCGGGGTGAATCTGTGTCCAATTTTTTCTTGACAAAACCAGAATTTTAGTGCATAATTCGCCGTGAAAATTTCTTGTTAAAAGTTCTTTACAAGACTTTAAACGAGCCATACTTGGGATAATGAAGAAGACGAAAAAGGTAGCAAAGCTTAAAGATGTTACAGAAGTCACCGACCCTTGGCGAAACTGGGGATTTTTGATTGGTACGGTCTAATTAAAATGGCTCTTTACCTTTCTCGAGAATAATGTAATTACCTCTATATGGTATGTATGAGGGAACATATCTATGGGCTGCACACATTCGAGTTCGTACCCATTTTCTATAAGTGTTGATGTATCCCTTGCAAGTGTGGTGGGATTACAGGAAACATAAAGCAATTTTGGAATTCTCAGATTTAACAGGTGTCTCATTGCCCGTTTTGATACTCCGTCTCTCGGTGGATCGATAACTGCAATATCTATTCTGTCCCTCCAACCTTTTCTCTTGTACAGTGCCTTTCTTATATCGTCTTTGATGAACATGATGTTCTTGCAGTTATTCAATTGTGCATTCTTTTCCGCCGATTCTACCGAAGACCGACTTGAATCTATGCCAAACACCTGTTTTACACTTCTCGATAGATAGAGCCCAATTCCACCCGAACCACAGTAAAGATCAAGAAGGGTCTCGTCGCCCCGCGGCTTGAGTAACTCATGTATCTTTTCATACATGATGGATGCAGTGAGGGGATTTGGTTGTACAAATGAATAGGGTGTTATATAAAAGTCTGTGTCTCCAATTCTATCAACTATCTCACCCGAACCCCTTATTACCCTGTCTTTTTCGGGTATAACGGCGTCTGCCCTTCTTGTATTTATTGTCCAAAAGAAACTTGTGACCCTTTTGGGCATCATCATTGCAAGTTTCTCTATATCGGCGTCTCCACAATCTGTTACGAGGTTTACAAGCATCTTGCCGGTAGACTTTGCCTCTCTTATAACGAGATGCCTCAGGAATCCCCTGTGGGTGACCGGATCATAGGCAGAGAGTCCTGTCTCCCCGGCGAATTCCCTCGCCGCGTCCATTATCTGGGGCGCAGACTTTGAAAAAATGAAACACTTCCTCACATCAACATAGTCTTTGTAAGATCCCCTCCTGTGAAGCCCAAGTATAAGTTTACCATTTTTTTCGCCAAAAACAAACTCCATCTTATTTCTGTAAAACCATATCTGTGGAGATTCCACTATCGGAAGAATATCGACCGATGATGGGTCTACATGACCAATTCGCTTCAGGGAATCAATTACATAATTTTTCTTCAGTGCAATTTGTTGTTTGTAGAAAAGATTCTGGAGAGTGCATCCCCCACACATCGAGAAAACGGGGCAGAGGGGAGACACCCTGTTATCTGACGGTTTCTTTATTTCGATCAGTTCTGCAAATCCAAAGTTTGCCTTCACATCCCTTATGTATGCCTCCACCACATCACCCGGTAGTGTCCATGGAACGAAAACAACAAACCCGTCTACCTTTGCCACACCACTCTCTTGATAGTAGGCGAAGTCCACTATCTCTGCCGTAAATCTTTGTCCAATTTGCATAAGACCGGAATTAAAGCAATTATCCCAAACGAGGATATTATAACACAGTTTCTCATGTTTGTCAACCAAAATTAGATTTTGGTATTTTTTTCCTTGACATTCAGAGATTTCTGTGTTATAATAATATTCCTTGAACGAACGTGGTCATCATTCAAGTTGATTTCAACCGTCTTCCCAAAATTTAAGAAAAGGTTTTGGGAATGTATGGGAAATCATACTTAAATTTTGAATGTGCCACCGTAGCTCAGAGGCAGAGCGGCTGATTTGTAATCAGTTGGTCGGGGGTTCGATTCCCTCCGGTGGCTAAAAGAGGCTCATTGACAGAAAATTACAATTTTGGATATACCGGGTACCGGCTGCCGATCACAGATCACCGATCACCGGTCACTTGTGGGGAGGTTCCCGAGCGGCCAAAGGGGGCAGACTGTAAATCTGTTGGCGAAGCCTTCGAAGGTTCGAATCCTTCCCTCCCCAAGGCAGGTGTTAGGTAGCAGGTTTCAGGGATTAGATTGGAAATCCCTCGCTCAATATCCAGGTTTGCCAATACTGTGTTTCGTCGTGCAAATTGAGAAACTCGATACCTAAGACCTATTACCTGATACCTTTGGTCTTACACTGTTCTGCGGGAGTAGCTCAGATGGAAGAGCATCTGCCTTCCAAGCAGATGGTCGCGGGTTCGAACCCCGTCTCCCGCTGTGATGTTCATTAACTACAGATCAACACAGAACATTACTGAAAAATCAAAAAGCAGGTATCAAAAATCAAAATGACATATTAAAATGCAAAAATGGTTGGTCAGTTGGATAGTCTGTTAGTTGGTTTGATTCTAGCAAACTAACAAGCCAGCAAACTAAGTATCTTTTTAATTTTTGATTTGTCCATACGGATCCCGCGGATAATTTTGATATTTGATATCAGAATATTTACTGTCTTGTCCATACGGATCTTGAGATGATAATCTTGCCTGCCCATTCCATTCGGCCATACGGCTCGTTCACAGAATCCGTATGGATATGAGATGCTGTGCAACGGGTCCGTAGGGACCGGTAGGCAGGTGTAATCTTGTGGTTAATATATATTTTGACGACGATGCATTCAAGAGACTGATAGCTGATGCCCATGTAGCTCAGTCGGTAGAGCACCCCGCCTCTGGCGGGGAGGTCATCCAGTCCTTGGCGGGATATAATGAAAACTTATGTACTACGTCTATGTGCTAAAAAGCAAAAAGGATGGCAGGTATTATATTGGTTCTACAAATAACCTTCAAAGGCGTTTGAGAGAACATGCTCGTGGTAAAACCAAGTCCTTGATAAACAGACGACCATTGGAGTTGGTATATTGTGAGGAGTGTAAGAGCCTAATAGAAGCGAGAAAAAGAGAGGAGATTATCAAGAAATATAAAGCAGGAAATGCATTCAAGAGACTGATAGCTGATG
>DFBT01000094.1 GCA_002366725.1 Caldifarciminota bacterium UBA3073 | reverse complement strand
AACTCTTAAGAAGGGGTTTGTGCGTCATAATGTTTCCCGAGGGCACCAGGAGTAGAAAAGGGGTATTTCTGGATTTTAAGTCGGGAGTGGGATACATTGCCGCAAGGGCGAATGTGCCAGTAATCCCCGCATATTTACATGGGGTAAATTCCCCGCTCATCTTGCAGTTTTTGAGGAGGGTGAGACCTCTCGTAATATTTGGCGAACCCGTGCGTCCAGATATGTTCGCGGGTAGAATCAGAGAGAGAGCAGATACAATCTCGCATGAGGTTATGCGAAGCATCAAGGCACTATCACAGGATACCAGATATCGGTGATCGGTCATCGGTCATCGGATGATCGGGTTATCGGCAAAGAGAAAAATTGGAACACAACTTAAAACAATGGAAAGAGAAGAGGCATTAAATATTCTCCACGCCAAATTGAAGAAGGGAAACCTGATAAAGCATTCTCTCGCCTGTGAAGCCGGGATGAGAAGTATAGCAACACACCTCGGCGAGGACCCGGACATATGGGGACTTGCGGGACTCCTGCATGATATAGATTACGAGGAAATTGACAATGTGGAGGAGCACGGCAAAAAGGGCGCGGCATTCCTCAAGGGCAAGGTAGATGAAAGGATAGTGAGCGCCGTGGAAAGACATACGGGCTATATCGAACCAAAGACAACCATGGATATCGCACTTTACGCACTTGACCCACTTACGGGACTTATAATAGCTGCCATGCTTATGCATCCATCAAAAACACTCACGGGTATAGACACAAAATTTGTTATAAAGAAGTTCAAGCAGAAGGGATTCGCAAGGGGAGCAAACAGAGAGCAAATACTTGCCTGTGGGAGAATAGGCATCCCACTAAATGACTTCGTTGATATTGTGCTGAAGGCGATGCAGGATATTAGCGGGGAACTCACGGGATAAATTCTATGGAAATATACCTTGCACAAAACGCGGGTTTCTGTTTCGGAGTTGAGAGGGCGCTTGGAATAGCACACGATACCGCAAAAAACTCCAGCATTCCCATATATACACTGGGCCCACTCATCCATAATCCACAGGTTGTAGAAGAGCTGCGCAAGGAGGGAATTATACCCCTTGAAAACCTTGACAATATTAAAGAGGGAATACTTATAATACGCTCCCATGGAATCCCTCCATCTGTAATAGAGAGCGCCAGAGAAAAGGGACTCACAATAGTAGATGCCACCTGTCCATTTGTAAAACAGGCACAGGAGAAGGCGGAGATGTTGAGGAAAGCGGACTACCAGGTGGTTGTACTTGGAGAGAGGGAACATCCAGAGGTGGAGGGAATCCTCGGATTCGCGGGCGAAAACGCGGTTTGTGTAAACGATCATAATAACATAAAGAATTTCTCGCTTTCAAATAAAATAGGTGTCGTCTCGCAAACAACGCAATCTGTGAGAGTGCTTTCTCGCGTGGTATCTGAACTCGTTAAGAACAAGCGAGAGGTAAGGGTATTCAATACCATATGCACATCCACACAACTGCGTCAGGAGGCTGCCCTGAAACTTGCGAGAGAAGTCGACTGTATGATCATTGTCGGGGGCAGGAATTCTGCAAACACAAAGAGACTCGCTCAACTTGTAAAGGAGAGGGGAATTCCCGCTTATCACATAGAAACCGAGAAGGAACTGGAGAAGGGTTGGTTTTCAGATGTCGATAAAGTGGGACTGACGGGGGGCGCATCCACACCCAACTGGATGATCCAAAGGGTAATAGAGGGGATAAGAAAATTATCAGAAACGGGCTTGGCATATAAGGGCACCGATGTGAAGAGACTTCCAATTTAGCTCATACATACAATTTTATTGGTAGTGTCAAATAGAATATGTCCGAAGGATCCGTGCACAGCATCTCATACGAGCCGTAGGGCCGTATGGACATGGAAAAGAATATGTTCGCAGAATCCGTATGGAAAAAACCACAGAGGTCACGGAGGTAATATTAAATATAAAAATTTAAATATTAAATTGACAACTTGCCTGACAGCAGTCAGGAATCAAAATTCAAAAATTCTCTGAGTCCTCTGCGTACTCTGCGGTTTAAAAGATAGGATAAAAAGATTGGTCCTATCTCTACGGTTCCGTATCCATTCCATACAGATCCTTTGGAACGGGTCTTGAGATAAAGTAAATTTTTTAAATAAGAAAATAGTCTTTTAAGAGTCTCGTACAAGTCCCTGTTGAATAAGTTCTTTAAAAATAAAAAAAGTCTCATTCAGGTCCCTGTCCATATTGATCTTGAGATAGATAAGAGGTCACAGAGGGGAGGGGTATAAATTTCCTGCGATTCTTTATTATTCTGTAATCCTCTGTGCTCCCTGCCTACCGGCAGGCAGGTCTGTGGTTAGATTTTTGACAATACTATTGTATTTTAAAGGAGGATTTATGAAGGATGAATTACAAACAATACTTGCAACAGATTGTGGAAGTACCACAACAAAGGCAATACTCATAGAAAAGAAGGGAGACGAATACAGACTCGTCACGAGGGGTGAGGCACCCACAACAGTTGAAGCCCCTTTTGAAGATGTAACGAGGGGTGTCCTGAATGCCGTGAGGGAAGTTGAAGAACTGACGGGAAAGAGAATTTTGAGTGGTGAGAAGATCATAAAACCGAGAAAAAATGATAAAGAGGGTGTCGATATATACATATCCACATCATCTGCCGGTGGGGGTCTCCAGATGATGGTGGCGGGGGTCGTTAAATCCATGACGGCGGAGAGCGCGGCAAGGGCAGCTCTCGGTGCCGGTGCAATAGTTATGGAGACGATTGCATCCAATGATGGTCGACTCCCTCATCAGAAGATTGAGATCGTGAGAAGGTTAAGGCCCGATATGATACTCCTGTCGGGTGGTGTAGATGGCGGAACTATCTCACATGTCGCGGAACTCGCAGAATTAATTGGAGCAGCAGACCCTCGCCCGAGATTCGGTACGGGTTACAATCTACCTGTTATATACGCGGGTAATAAGGACGCAAGAGATATAGTCAGGAAAACCCTTGAGAAAAAGTCTGACCTGGCGATCGTCGAGAACCTTCGTCCCGTTCTCGAGAGGGAAAATCTCATACCCGCAAGGAATAAGATACACGAGCAATTCATGGAACATGTTATGGCACACGCTCCTGGATATAAAAAACTTATGGATTGGACAGATATTTCCATCATGCCGACCCCCGGGGCAGTCGGCTCGCTCATCAACTACCTTGCAAAGCACGAGGGCATAACTGCCATGGGAGTTGATATTGGCGGTGCTACAACGGATGTGTTTTCTGTCTTCGGGGGCATATTCAATAGAACTGTCTCCGCAAATCTTGGAATGAGTTACTCCATATCCAATGTCCTCGCGGAGACAGGGGTTGATAATATAACAAGATGGATTCCATTTGAGATCGATGAGAAGGACCTGAGAAATCGCATAAGGAACAAAATGATAAGACCCACCACCATACCACAAACCCTGGTTGAGCTGAAAATAGAGCAGGCTATAGCGAGAGAGGCGTTGCGGCTCGCCTTTCTTCAACATAAGACAATGGCAGTTGGGCTCAAAGGAGTTCAGCAAGAGAGGACCATATCAGATACATTTGCACAGGCACAAACGGGTGAAACACTGGTGAATATGATGGGTCTGAATATTCTTATAGGCTCGGGGGGGGCACTTTCCCATGCGCCAAGAAGGGTCCAGTCTGCGCTTATGGTCATAGATGCCTTTCTTCCAGCAGGTATAACGAGACTCGGGGTTGATTCCATATTTATGATGCCCCACCTCGGTGTACTTTCTGATGTAAATGAGGATGCAGCCATAGAGGTGTTTTACAAGGACTGTCTTGTTCCCCTTGGCTACTGTATAGCACCTATTGGAACGGCAAAGACCGATGGAGTACCCTGCGTCAAGATAAAGACTGATGACGGGGAAATTTCTGTGAACTATGGGGATATGGCAAGAATCCCGCTTGCAACGGGTGAAAAGAAAAAGATGATTATAGAAACAGAAAGGAGATTCTATATCGGACCCAACAAAGAGAGGAAGCTGGAGGTAGAGGTCGGTGGCGGGGTCGTGGGTGTTATAGTCGATGCGAGGGGAAGACCACTCAAACTTCCAGACGAGATGGAAAGGCGTATAGATAAACTGTCGAGCTGGCATAAAGCTCTTCAGGTCTATCCCGATACATAAAATATGAAATAAACCACAGTCATACGACCCGTATGGGAGGTCACAGAGGTAATATTAAAT
>DFBT01000034.1 GCA_002366725.1 Caldifarciminota bacterium UBA3073 | reverse complement strand
CTTCCCGTATCCCACCAACGATTAAATGTAATTAAATTTAACATACAATAACATTATAATGTAATTTTTTGAAAATGTCAAGAAATTTTTTCTGAGTATGACCAAACAAGTGAAAAAAGAAGAGAGGGGTCAGGCTAATATTTGACTTTTAACTGACAAATACAATATTTCATGATTGAATTATAGCAAGAACCCCAAAAATCGAATTCTCTGGTGGTCTGTATCATATCAAAGGATAACAAGAGGCAATGGGAGATGAAAACTTTTTTTGATGGTCTTGATTACAAAAGAAATTTATGCAAATAGTGGAGCCTGGCTACAGGACGTATTGTAACACTAAAAGGAAGAAAAGTCAAGGAAATTCACCACGAAGATTTATCCCGTGTAATAATGCTTCGTATTACACGGGACAGGCAAAGGCACGAAGCCCACAAAGAAATAAGTAAAAAGTGTAAAATCTTAGTGTTCTTGGTGTTCTTGGTGTCTTGGTGGTTATTTCTTATTGGGCGGTTACCCCATTACCCGTGATAGTCTCTTCAACGCCTCGAGTTCGTCTCTCCTTCCAAGTTCTGCGGATTTTATCGCCCTCTCAATGACGGATATGGTATTTTCGTAACCTCTCCTGTCAACGGGGTATGGATGTCCATCCTTGCCTCCGTGTGCATAGGAGAACCTGGCTGGGTCGGTAAAATCGAGAGGTGTCCCATAGAGCAATTCAGACAGGAGTGCAAGCGCCCTTATGGTTTTCGGTCCCACGCCCCTTATGCCGATGAGTTCCTCGAAATTTTCGGGAGACCTCTCGTATGTGGAGATAAATATCTTATAGAGCCTTTTGGGATTTATATCGGCGGATAGAATTGAATGCCTTCTCGGCAGCGTGAGAAGCTGCCTTGTGATTCTGTCGGGTTTTTCCTTTGATATCTCTGTTGCCTTTGCCCTCGCATCGCTCGATTTCCCCGAAACCATATTCAATACCGTGTCCTCGAGCCTCTGCGAACTGATACCGCTGTGTGGCTCACATACGAAATCTATATCACCCGAGAGCCAGTGATATCTCCTCGCATATCGATTTTTCAGGTTCATACCCTGTTGAACAACTGCCCATTCTCCTTTTTTTGTGAAGAAGAATGTGTGTTGATATATCTGATAACCGTCCTGTACCGCTGCAGAGTCCACCTTCGCAGACATCCTCGATGCGTAGACGAGCGGCTCAACTACGGTATCAATAGCTCCCGCCTTCTCTTCTATCTCAGTAGGGGTCCTTCTGGACTTCTTCCCCTTACCCCCGGCTATGAATATGCCGAGTTCATTCTCGGTTCCCTCTATTCCCTCTTTCAGTGCCGCACATACCACCGTCGTGAGCCCCGATGAATGCCAGTCAAATCCCAGGATACATCCCAGGGATTGGAACCATAATGGCGAGGAGAGCTTTTGAAGGAATCTTCCCGCTCCCTCCTCCTCTACGATGCATACGGTGATACACCTCGCAAGCCTCTTCATCTTCTTAAAAAGCCACGGAGGCGCCTTACCGTAGTGGAGGGGAAGATTTACGCTGCCCGTTTTCATGCGAGTATCAGTTTATGAACATTAATCCCAAATATGTGTTAATAAACCATCTCAAGATCCGTATGGACGAGATACGAACCATTGAATTATTAAGTAATTGAGTGTGGTCGTTATTTCCTAGTGTCTTGTAACTGAAGTATCTTTACACCTGTCATTGCGAGCGACCATAGGGAACGTGGCAATCTCATAGACGAGATTGCTTCGGCTTCGCCTCGCAATGACATTGTAAACTTATTTATGTTCCAGGACACTAGCGTGTTCTTTTCTACCTGTCGGTAGACAGGAATTACTTAATCACTCAATAACCTAATTACCGTCTTTGATATAATCTGTGAACATCTGTGCTCATCTGTGGTTGTGGAAATTTAGGTTTATTATGATGATCTTGGATTTTTTCAATACCTATTTTACCACATACATATACAATTGTCAAGTTTTTTATCCTCATACCTCTTTATAAAATCCTTACGCCTGCCTGTCATACCCTGTACAGGTCATACGACCCGTCCTCAGGATCCGTGCACGGCATCCGTATGGATATGGATATGGGCGGTAGGCAGGGATTAACTCCCTTTTCTTGTTAGCGTCTTATGCCTTATGATTTACGCATACCCAATTAATTTTTGATTTTCTTCTTGACAAATTGAGATTTTTATATTATACTACTCTCCAGAGCCTTGGGAAATTTGCCTATACCCTCTCTTTGGGATATTGATGAGTTATTCAGAATTTAATTGTTGGGATTTTTTTGTTAAAGGAGGAAGATAGTGTATGAAATACAAGGTTAACCTTAAGAAAACTGATGAGGGATACGCTGTATGGGTTCCCGGCCTACCAGGTTGTTGGTCACAGGGACAAACAGAAGAAGAGGCTTTGGAAAATATTAAAGACGCTATTCGTTCATATCTGGAGACTGTTGAAGAGATAAGTAAAGGAAAAGAGTCACGCTATGTAGAGGTTGGGAAGATAAGTTATGCCTGAGCTTCCCGGAATAAGTCACCAACGAGCCGTGAAAGCGTTTGAGAAGGCAGGTTTCTGGATTGTAAGACAGGGGAGGCACATAACGGGGGTGATATTCTCGTCACCCTGTCCGAAGGATCCGATGGAAAGTGAGACCGACCAAGGCGACCGACCGGAGTGATGGAAAATTTTTCTTGACGGATAGGAAACTATACAACAAGTCATAGTGTCGAGTATGTGTCAGATGGAGGTTGCTTCGGGGGTTGCTTCGTTCCGATAGACATCGGAACTCGCAATGACATTCCTCGCAATGACATCCCTCGCAATTACATTACTCCTGACAAACACATTGATAAAAAAAATCATGGGCGATCTGCGTTAATCCCTGCCTACCGGCAGGCAGGTGCGTCCAATTTTTTTCTTGACATTTTTGAAATATTGATGTATAATTAAGCCGAAGTATGCAAGTTCATATGAATTCGAGGGAATGCAAATGTAAGAGCGCATGGAAAAGGCACTCGGGGCAATAGAAGAAAGTATCGCTATAAAAGAGAAACTCAAGAGCGAAGCACGTTATATAGAAAAAGCCTCTGAGATCGTAGTGGATGCTTTTAAAAGTGGCAACAAGGTATTGCTATGCGGAAACGGCGGAAGTGCTGCAGACGCTCAACATATTGCGGGTGAACTCGTTCATAAACTTGCAAAAAGGAGAAAATCCTTACCAGCCATCGCCCTCACCACAAATACATCCCTCCTCACTGCCATCTCAAACGACGACTCCTATAACGAGGTATTCTCGCGTCAGATTGAGGGTATAGGGAGATGTGGAGATGTTTTGGTGGCAATATCTACGAGTGGCAACTCCCCCAATGTAATTTCAGCTGTAGCCAGGGCAAAGTCCCTCGGTATGAAGACGATAGGGCTCTGTGGTAGTAGTGGGAAGCTCAAGGATATGGTAGATGTGGCGATAAGGGTTTCATCAACAAATACACAGAGAATTCAGGAGTGCCATATACTAATTGGACACATCATATCAGAGGTAGTAGAGGATGCCTTCTCTTAGGGCATATGCAAAGATAAATTTTGGGCTCTCTGTTCTTGGGAGGAGAGAGGACGGCTACCATAACATAGAGAGTATCTTCCAGAAGATAGACCTGTGTGATGATATATATATTGAGAAGACCGAAGCCAAGATAACCTTTGATACCGATTCTCCACCTTATGGAGAGAATAATATATGTTGCGAGGTAATAGAGAAATTTTTTGCTCTCTCCGGTGTCGGAGGTGGGGTTACTGTTTACTTGAAAAAGAATATACGGTCGGGCAGCGGGCTTGGAGGGGCGAGTTCAGATGCCGCCACACTTCTTAGGGGGCTAAATAAGATATTTGGATATCCCCTTAAAAATGAAACCCTTTTTGAACTCGCAACCTCTCTGGGAAGCGATGTTCCGTTCTTTCTTGACGGCAATACGGCAATAGTGAGTGGTCGCGGGGAGGTAATCTCTCCCCTCCAGATACACCTTCCCATTTATCTCGTTCTGGTCTATCCTGGCTTTTCAATAAATACAGAATGGGCATACAGGGCTATGGATGAGGAGAAAACAGAGGGAAAAAGGGATGTAAATTTGATTGTGGAGTCTCTAAAGAGGGGGAAAATATACGACTTTGCATCTGCGCTTTTTAATGACTTTGAAAGGACAGTGATTAAGAAGCATCCCATCCTTGCCGAGGTTAAGGATAAACTGCTGAGATATGGTTGTATTGGCGCATCTCTGTCGGGGTCGGGCAGTGTAGTCTATGGTATCCTGGTTGAGGAGGAGGATGAGGGAAAGTGGAAGAGATATATGGGGTCAGAGGATGTAAGAGTTGTGGGTTGTTTAATGTAGGTCTTTACAGGGGGAGGTTATGGAAATCACAGATGTAAGGATATTTCCTCGCGAAGAGACAAAGCTCAAGGCTTTTGCCTCGATGACATTTGATGACTGCTTCAGAGTGAAGGGTCTGAGGGTGGTTGAGGGGAGTAACGGTCTATTTGTTGCTATGCCATCGAGAAAACTGCCGGACGGAAGCTTTGAAGATATTGCACATCCTCTGACGAGAGAGATGAAGAAGATAATAGAGGAGAGGGTGCTTGCAGAATATAAAAAGGTAAAAGGAGAATAGAAGTTATCTGTCGGGGGTGGTCTAATCGGCAGGACACCGGCCTTTGGAGCCGAGAGTTGGGGTTCGAGTCCCTGCCCCCGAGGAGATATTAGGCGATTTAGAGAGGTAATTAAGTTAGCAACTCTTTAAACTTGTATTATATACTACTCTATACTCCAATGCAGATATTGTTGTATGCTTTTTAATATTACTACTTATTTAAGATGTTTGGAGGCAACTAAAGAGGGTGTTTAGAAATAGG
>DFBT01000050.1 GCA_002366725.1 Caldifarciminota bacterium UBA3073 | reverse complement strand
ATTAGCACGAGAGATTAAAATAAAAAACCTATAAAAATTAAATGTTTTTCATCCAAAAGGTGAATGCCCATATTCTTTAAGTCTCTTATATAATCTGTGAACATCTGTGCTCATCCGTGGTTAATGCATATTTTGGGATTATATCTCATACTACTCTTTATGCCCAATTTTATGCCCAATTTTTAGTACTTATGCACAATTTTACACAGCTTCATAGGTGGTCCCTTTTCTTATTCCTTATATGCAAGATCTGAAAGACCTTGGTCTTATAAATATTTTTTAAATCCCTCCATATTTAAACCAACATCCTTTAAAATCTTGCGGAGAACCCCCTTGCTCACATCTTTTCCCTTATGAATTGAAACAGTTGTCCATCTCCCATCACTGTGACGATATACTGCATGACTACCACTCTGCCTTACGAGAGTAAACCCCAATTTTTTAAGGGCTCCTACAATCTTCTCGGGTTTTAGTGGTTTCAATTTATGCATTTATTTCTACCTCTTCAACAGCTCTTTCAAGAGGGACAGGTTCCCCCAAAGATTTCCTTGCCTCTATATGAAGCTTTATGGCATCCTTGATATTAGCGATAGCTTCTTCGTAAGTATCACCCTGGGTATAGCATCCTTGTAAAGCAGGACAAGAAGCAACATAGATCCCATCTTCGTCCTGTTCGATAACTATTGTATATTTATACCTGCACATCACACTCACCTCCTCAATAAATCATATTCCGAAAGATATAGAAAGGCAAAATTCGGGTCAAGCTCAACTACCTTCACGGTTTTAAATCTGTTTTTAACAGAAAAGGTAAAAGTTCATATTCTTTAAGACCCTTATATAATCTGTGAACTTCTGTGGTTAATACATATTTTGGGATTATGTCATCTGTATTATACCACAAGAATTGTGAGGTGTCAAGTTTTTTATACCGACGAGTTTGCAATATCTTTTGAACTGGGTTTCTTAAGGGCAGGGGGACTTAATGGATTGGTGAGGTTGGATTTAAACGGGGTTACAACAAAAAAGACCCTTTGTAAATTAAAAAAACGACAAAAACAAAGAATAACTGTAGAGCACATAACAACTTTACAATTAATTCTGAGTCTTTTCAATTTAAATCACTTTCTGCTTCTCTAATTTCCCGTTTTACAAATGTTCTTGCTTTTGGGAATTTAATGACTTTCTTCTTCTCAAGGCATTTCTCAAAATCCACATTCATAATACACTATTCCCCGATGTACCTCGTCATAAAAAACGGGCTCGTTTCCTTTTAGGGCAAGGTACTCCACCCTTGTCTTAAGAACTAATTGGACTTTCTCTTCTAATCCGTGTTTTTCCAGGATTTTTTGGATTTCTCCAGCAGGTCGTTCTGTGACAACTAAAATATCTACATCACTCTCCTCCCGATTGGATCCATCAGTTACACTTCCATACAGAACAATTTTGTCGACCACCTTCCTTAAATCCTCAAGAAAAGGAAATAAATCGAGAATATTTAGAAAAGCCTTGAACCTTCGAATCAAAGGATGCTCGAAATTGAGGGAATTATAAATATGTTTTCCTTCTCGTTTCCGATGTATAAGATCGACCCTGTTTAAATCTTTTAAAATCTTGTTAACCTGCGTTTTACCTACCCCCGAGATAGATCTTGCAAGCTCACGATCATAAAATCTACCTGTAGGATGCTCGCACAGGAATGCCAGAACTTTCTGGTGTATTGCAGAAATAAATATCTCTTTCATAGGTAAACTCAAAAAGATTGTCCGTTTTATCGGACATATGTCCGTTTTATCGGACAATTTGTTTCAACCTACTCTTCTTTGTATTTTACCACAAAAACGACCCTTTGTCAAGCAAAAATATCAGCGGACAGAGATCTCTCTCCCACGCCTGCCTACCGTCAGGCAGGAAAGACACGAAAGTACTGTTTTTATTTATTTAGTGTATTCCGCCCGCCCCGTAGGGAGGAACGACTGTATCGGGGTGTAATTAGTGGGCAATTTTAATCACTTTAGCTGTACGGGCGAACAGCCATTCGCCCTACGCCCAACTCCCTACGCCTTACGCCCAACGCCTTACGTCCTACGCCCTACTCCTTACGCCCTACGCTCTACGCGTTAATGCGTCTTTGATTATCGCATTATGCGATGCGAAGGGAATATCCGGCATCTCCTCCCTCGAGAAGAAACCGACCTCAACGGTGTCAGAACCCGGCTTCGGTTGACCATCTAGAAACTCCGCCTCGTAGGCTATCAGCAGAACCCTTCCGTAGGTCTCGGTGGGCTCGCTGTAAACACCTATAAGTCTTTTTATTCTCCCACTGATACCTGTCTCTTCAAAAAGTTCCCTCAATGCCGTCTCTTCGGGGAATTCGTCACTCTCTATAAATCCCGACGGCAGCGCCCATTTCCCCTTGCCGGGCTCTACCCCCCTTTTTATGAGAAGAATTTTGTTACCTCGGTTTTTAACGAAAATAACGACACTGGGCAGGGGATTCTCATAGTTCACCCATCCACACTCGGGACAGACGAGGCGCTCCCTGTCCTCTAACATCCGTGTACAAAGTAGATTCCCACAAACGGGACAGTATTTTATGGCTTTCCGCATCACTCCTATTATGGACAGACCACGAAGGCACGAAGGGCACAAAGCTCACAAAGAACGAACAGTTTATTTAAGAACCAACCAAACATTTTCTTTCTTGGAGTGCCTGCCTACCGCCCATACAGGTCGTATGACAGGCAGACGTAAGGATTTTATATAAAAGGCTTACGCCTTAATTCCAAAGGCTTACCTGCCTACCGCAGGCAGACACTTCACTTGTTTATTACAGATTTTGGAGTGCCCCGTTAGGATTCATTGAGGCGGGCGAGAAGAAGGGAGAGTTCCACCCCGTATCTCTCTGCAGTCTCTTTGATTGTTCCCCATAAAGGTTCTCCACAGACAAGACAGGGAATCTCCAGATCCACAAAGACCTTTACGGTTTCGGGGTATTTCTCAAGAATCTCCTCAATTGTCATATCCTCCGTTATCTCATTCATTCTTCTCCATTTTTATTTCAACCGCACCTGCCTGCTGCCTGCCTGTGTTGGGATTGCTTCGGGACTTCGTCCCTCGCAATGACAAAAGTCAGTACCTGTCATTGCGAGCAAACGAAGTGAGCGTGGCAATCTTTTCTTCAATATTATCTTCATTAACAGTCTAAAGACTGTCACTCCCTTTGTTTTCCTTATACTGTCACTCCCCTTGTTTTTCCTATCTCAGCGAACTTCGTGGTATTTTACTCCCTGATAAGAATCTCTCTTCTCGAGTTCCTCATCAATGAGGGATAGAACCTCGTGTTTTTTGAGATTCCACCTCGGAGAGACGAGAATAGTTTCGTCCAGGACATCGCCCAACAACCGCTGAATAACCATATTCTGAGGCAGCAACTCAAGCACATCAACGACGAGAGATAAATACTCATCGAATGAGAGCGTATTGAATTTTCCTGTTTTGTACTCCTCCGCCATCTTTGTATTCTCTATCACCTGGAGGTGGTGAATCTTGAGCCCGTCTATCGGTAGATGCGATAACATCCGCGCGGTCTCAAGCATATCTGCTCTCGTCTCGCCGGGCAGACCGAGGATAATGTGGACACAGATAAATATATTCCTGTTCTGTGTCCTGTAAACCGCATCCTCAAACCGTGCAAAATTGTGCCCGCGATTTATGAGGCGAAGGGTTCTATCGTGTGCAGATTGCAGTCCGTACTCAACCCAAATGTGGTATTTCTCTGTGTAGGTTTGAATGAGAGAGAGCACCTCATCCGGCACACAGTCGGGTCTCGTTCCTATGCAGAGACCGACAGCATCCTCATCTTGCGATGCCTCATCATATAATTTCTTTAAGGTTTCTACATCTGCGTAGGTGTTTGTATAGGGCTGGAAATAGACCAGAAATTTTCCTCCCTTTTTCCTTTTTCCGAGTTGTATCTGGTCGTGGATGCTCGCTTTTCCCCTCAGGGTGGGTGGGCTGAAGCTTCGGTTGTAACAATAGGTACATCCACCATAGCCAATTTTACCATCTCTATTTGGGCAGGTAAAACCCGCATCCACGGGTAATTTATACACCTTACACCCAAATCTTTTCCTCAAAAATTGGCTGAACGGATGATACCGTTTGCCGCCGAAGTTATTGGAGAGGTTATCCATCGCTCAATCTGGCTTTTTAAGGAGAAATGGGAATATATGATTAGTAATTCTCCCCTAATAGCTCAAAATATGCCTTTGGATGAGCACAGGCGGGGCATTTCTCGGGTGCTTCGGTTCCCTCATGTATGTATCCGCAGTTCCTGCATCTCCACCTTACAACTTTTTCTCGCTTGAAAACTCTATACCTCTCAAGGTTTTCAAGCAAAGCCAGGTATCGCTTCTCGTGCTGCTTTTCGGCGACCGCTATCGCCCTGAACACGGCTGCTATCTCCAAAAAACCCTCTTCCTCTGCAATCGCAGCAAACCCTGGGTACATCTTCGTATGCTCGTAGTTCTCCCCGGCGGCTGCCGACTTGAGATTCTCCTTCGTCTCACCGATTACACCGGCGGGAAATGAAGCGGCGATCTCCACCTCTCCACCCTCCAGGAATTTAAAGAGCCTCTTTGCGTG
This sequence comes from Caldifarciminota bacterium UBA3073, assembly GCA_002366725.1. Lineage (GTDB taxonomy): Bacteria > Hydrothermota > UBA3073 > UBA3073 > UBA3073 > UBA3073. The sequence goes on along the minus strand of DFBT01000050.1, from coordinate 7,728 downwards.
TTCCTTTTCGTTGTCCGCGGTCTCAAGAAATATACCAGCTATCTGCTCAAAGCCCTCCTTCCTTGCCTGTGAAGCAAAGTAGGTATAGCGGTTTCTCGCCTGTGATTCACCCGCAAAGGCTGTGAGTAGATTCCTCTCGGTTCTCGTTCCCTTCAAGCTCTTCATAATTTCACCTCCTTATTTTTGGTAGTGTGAAAACCTTGACTACAGAAAACAAAGAAATAGATCCAGCAGTTCTTTCGACGCCGTAATCTCACTTCCTTCCAATCTCACGGCCCCACATGCATCATGGGCCACTCGACATCAAAATCCTCGAACCTCATTGCGTTCTCTTTTTCAACCTCAAGAATCCTGTAATGACCCATCTCCATCGATGCGATGTAGAGAAGCATTTTCTTTATTTCGGGTGTCTTGTCAAATTTATCTGCAATGCCATTGTAGAAATCACAGGTAGCCTTTTCCGCCCGCATGGCACTTTGCATAATCTCACTGAGGGGCAGATTCTCCGTATCTATCTTTATTTTTGGCAAGGGAACGGGAGTCTTCTCTGGCAGCACTATCTCTCTACCGGGAAAGTTCTCCTTAAACAGCCATTCAAAAAATGCCCTGTGTTTTTCTTCCTCTCCGGCGAGAAACTGAAACTTGTCCCTTAACATGAAGTTTTTCACGGTATCGGCAAGTTTCGAATAGACATTCTCGCTCTCTATTTCACTCTTCATTGCGGTTAGAATTAAGTCCTTTAAATTGTATATACTTATATCAATAATATCTCCTTCGCCGTAAGGCGCCATCTTTCACCTTAAAAAATCGAAATATATAGCCAGAAGTAAGGCTACAGCCGATAGCCCAAATATAAAAAGATAATTTATTCTCTCTTTCCTCGACTTCAGACTGCAGAGAATAGCGCCTATCAAGCTATAATCTTCTTCCGACAGTTTTTTTCTGTACGCAATTCTATCCACGAAGTTTTTCTGCTCAATAAGTTTGGCCCTTCTTTGATTCACCTTAAATTTATATACAAAAAATACAAAAAATCCGCATACACCTATGTACCAGGCAATGTTGGCATAAATCGGATTTTTATGTATCAACACCGTTACAACGCGTATCGCCACGGTCGAAATAATGCCTATGATAAAGAAGAGCCACGATACAAAAGAATCTCTACAATTCTTATATTGACTACACTTTATGCATTTTTCATTTTTCATGAAATCAGCTTAACCCTTCTTCACTTTCTTTATTTCTTCTTCCACTTCTTCGGCGCCTTCTGCGTAGAATTTCTCTTCATCTGGTGCAAGGTGTTTTAAAAGTCTGAGGAACTCGCCGGCGTGGACGCGTTCTTCATCCGCTATGTCCTTCAACACCTCCTTTGCCAATTCGTTGTCCGTTGATTCAGCGAGCTGCATGTAGAGCTGGACCGCTTCGTATTCCGCTGCTACCATAAACCGTATCGCGCGAATCAACTCATCGTGTGTGAGTTTGCGCTCACTTGCAAGACCTGAGAATGGCGTTCCGAAGTCTGGCATGATTCACCTCCTTTTTGTAACATCCCCTTTTTTAAATTAAATCTTACCTTCTATTGTCTATCTATTATGATTGATCCAGCTTTTCCCATAAAGCAAAAGGTTTGGGTTCTATCGTGCCTATGGAGACTTTTTTTCTTTCTTTCTTTTATAATCTTTAATCGCCTCGTGGAGTGCATCGGCTGCCAGATTTGAACAATGCATCTTCCTTGGGGGGAGACCATCGAGTTCATCAGCCACATCATCACGTGTTATCTTCAAAGCATCGTCGATATGCATTCCCTTCACCATCTCGGTCACCATGCTGCTCGTTGCAATTGCAGAACCGCAGCCGAATGTTTTAAACTTTATATCTATGATTATATCATCTTTTACCTTTATATACATCTCCATAAGGTCTCCACAAACAGGATTTCCTACCTTTCCATACCCGTCAGAATTTTCTATTGTACCCACGTTACTCGGATTCAAAAAATGTTCCATCACTTTTTTACTATAGCCAATCTGTGCCATATATATCACCTCTCTTTTATTATAGTGGTGAAAGTTTCCTCAACCTTTCAACCGTCTCCTTTACTGCCTTTGTAATTACAGGTATTTGTTCAATCTTGTTCGAGTGTCCAAGAGTTATAACCATTGAACCATGTGCTTCTTCATGTTTTAAACCTATTGCCAATAGAACATGTGAAGCTTCCAATGTTCTTGAATAGCACGCTGACCCGGTGGATATCTGTATATTGTACAGCGTATCCATATTTAAAAGTATGCTCTCACCTTCTATACGACTAAATCGGAAACTTGCATGGTGTGGAAGCCGTTTTGTGGGGTGACCCGTGAGATATGATTTGTTTATTTTTAATATCTCAGTGACGACTTTATCTCTCATTACCTTTAATCTATTGCTTTCCTGAGACATTTCAATCTTTGCTATCCTCGCCGCTTCTCCCATTCCAGTAATAGCAAACATGTTCTCTGTCCCTGACCTCAGTCCACGTTCTTGTCCACCACCCGGCAGTATCGACTGTAGTCTGATACCTGATTTTATATACAACGAACCAGCACCTTGAGGTCCGTACATATCGTTAGATGATAGTGTTAACAGATCTATTCCATCATTTTGAACATCTATTGGTATACGACCTGCAGCGGCTGTTGCATCCACATGTAAATATAAGCCCTTTTCATGAACCACTTCACTTATCTCCCCTACAGGTTCTATCGTTCCTATTTCGTTGTTTGCATACATTATCGAGGTCACTGTGGTATCTTTACTCAAGATACTATCAAGTTTCTCAATATCGACGATACCCGTTGAATCGACCGGTATGATGGTCAGCTCGAAACCACTTTTCTGAAGCTCTTTCATGGGATTGAGAACTGACATATGTTCTATGGCACTTGCCACAACCTTCTTCCCTTTCGCTATGTTCCTATGTGCAGTTCCCTTGATGGCCAGGTTATTGGATTCAGTTGCGCCACCTGTGAAGACAATACAAGTCTCATTCTCTGCGTTAATAAGTTCTGCAATTTTTTTCCTGGCGTCTTCGATAGCCCTTTTTGCCTCTAATCCAACCGAATAAAGGGACGAAGGATTCCCGAAGTCTTTCTTGAGATACCGTTCAGCAAACTCCAAAACCCTCGGATCAACGGGCATCGCCGAAGCGTGGTCTAAATATATCTTTGCCATAGACTTGTCTCTAAAAGCTAAGCACGGCATCGGCATCGAGTGCCAGGTCGTTCAGCGTCCCGGCACCGACGATCTTAGCCTCTGGAATAAAATCACCCCTCGGTATCCCAAGGAGCTGCGTGCTCTGCTCGCACACGAATAACTTCACACCGGCGGCTATGGCCTTGTTCATAACCTCTTTAAGACTCGGAAAGTTTCCCACTTTAATCTTCTCGGCCTCGTCTTTTTTGACAACCGTCACACCCTTTATCAGGAAAAAAATCTCTGCATCTACATCCATAGCAACCGCGGTTGTCGCAAGTATGAACGGCGCATACAATCTCTCTGGTATATCTACCCCGCTAGTTTGTATATAGAGTATCTTGCTCATTTTATCTACCTCACTTCATCCTTCTGATAAAGAAGGTTAATATTGCCCCCTCTTTTTCAAATTCCAGAATCTCATGTCCCGTCCTCTTAGCCCATCGTTTGATGTCCTCCTCCGCCGCCGGATCATCCGCCTCTACCTTCAACACCTGTCCCACCTCGATCTTTTCTATCTCCTCCTTTGTCATGGCAATTGGCATGGGACAGTAAAGACCAACACAATCTAATTCCGCATCGGGGATAATATCCGAGCCCATTTTTTGAGACCTCCGTCTTATTTCGATATCCAAAGCCCGTGGATGTTGCAATGTTCTCTCACAGTAGCTATCTCTTCTATCGGTTCAAATTCTATCTCTGGTGCATCACCGGGTTTTAAGAACTTCCTCCTGACTCCATCCCCTGTTACGACCTCTATCCATTCTATGTAGTGTTTCTCTTCCATCGGGTGAGGGACTGAGCCAACTTTCACCTTTATACCCTTCTCTGTCCTTTCAATCACCGGTACATGCTTCTCTTTACCCTGCTCATCGGTCTGCTCTTCCAGGAGTTTCATTGGCTGACCACAACAGACAAGCTGTCCCACACCCGTGTGTAGGACTTCCACGATGTTTCCACATATCTCACACTTATAGACCTGCATTCTTTTGGTCATTTTACACCCCCCCTCACAGTTTTTTATGACAGAGCCACCAGTCAAAGCATTCGTACTGCTTCATCCTTTCTTTTGCTGTCTTCTCATCAGTCGCTGGTGGAATTATGACCTTATCCCCTATTAGTTCGTTGTTTGGCCAGTTTGCCGGCATTGCCACTCCATTTTTATCGGCGACCTGAAATGCCTTAACCATCCTCAGGATTTCGTCCATATTCCTTCCGAGTTCTTGTGGATAGTAAAGAATTGCTCTTATTACACTATGTGGGTCAACTACAAATACAGCCCTGACTGTATTTGTGCCTTTGTTCGGGTGAATAAGACCCAACAGATTAGCCACCCTACCTGTGTCATCTGCGATCACGGGGAACTTTATTTCAACCTTGAGGTTGTCCTTGATCCACTCCACCCATTTGATGTGTGAGAAGACCTGGTCAATGCTCAATCCGATGAGTTCGCAGTCCATCTTTTTGAACTCATCGTATCTCTTTTGGAAGGCAACGAACTCTGTGGTGCATACCGGGGTGAAGTCTGCGGGGTGGCTGAAGAAAACGAACCACTTCCCGGTATAAGCACCCGGTAGCTTCACCTTACCGTGGGTAGTTTGAACCTCAATCTGAATAAACTTCTCCCCTATGAGCGGCATTCTTTCTTCCATTTTATACCTCCTCAGTTATTGGTTCATCATTTTTTTAATCCCGACAATTTCACAAAGTGTCTTCGCTCTTCTTCTATTATACCGTCGATTAAATTACGCTGGCTCACGGGAACGAGGTTCTTCATCTCCAGAAAGTACAGGATAGAATCCAACTCTCGCTGTATTGCAAAATCAATTGCAGAAATTGCGTCCTTGATTTTTGACATCTCCTCTTCCAATTTTGCCTGGCTGAATATGATATTATCCGTGTAGGCGCGCAGATAGCTAAAATACTCTCCCGGATAGCTCTCGGGTGGTTCGTATTTCTCAATCTTTGACACCATATCTTCGAATGTTTTCTTGTGTTTAACCTCTTCGTTTGCAAGATAGGTAAAAACCTTTTCCATATTGGCGTTTTCTATTTTTTGAGCCATCTGGTGGTAAAACCTTTCACCGTTTTCCTCTATCCTTATTGCGAACTGATAGATTTCACTCGCTTCGAAGATACTCATTTTCTCACCCCCTCTTTTGCCACTCCCCACCTTTGGCGGGGCAGGGATTTCACAGATTTCTGTAAGCTTTTAAAACAGGTGCTGTTACCAACTTTATAATTATGCGCTCAACATCTGCTCGATGTCTTCTTCCGGGTCGCCTATGAGTCGCAGATCGTAATTCTCGCTCAATACCTTCAGAATATCATCATTCACCCAGGCGGGAAGTATGGGACCAAGATATATACCTTTTACTCCAAGTGCCAAAAGACTCCAGAGAATAGCCACAGCCTTTTGCTCCATCCAGCTGAGAACTAAGGTAAGTGGAAGTTCATTTATGCCCACCCCAAATAGTTCGGCAAGGGCCTCGGCAATTTCTATGGCAACAATCGAGTCATTGCACTGTCCCAGGTCAATCAGTCTCGGGATACCATCTATATCACCAAGATTCAGGTCGTTAATCCTGAACTTACCACAAGCAAGGGTCAATACAACCGTATCTTTTGGCAACCGCTGAACGAACTCCCGAAAGTACTCCGCCCTTTTGAGAGGTGAATCACAGCCTCCCACGAGGAAGAAGTGGCGGATTTTACCCGCCTCCACCAGTTGCTTAATCTTATCTTTCAAGGACAGAACTACAGATTTGGAGAACCCCGTCGTAAGTGTAACTTCTCCGGGCTTCTCTTCGAGCTCTGGCAATGATTTCGCTTTCTCTATCACGGGTGTATAGTCATACCCGGGGATATGTTGTACACCGGGCAGCCGAGCGGGTCCCGTGGTAAACATTCTATCTCTATACTCTTCCCGGGGGATGAGGACACAGTTTGATGTCCCAAGAATTGCCACGGGATATTTTGAGAACAGTTGTTTCTGGTCAAACCACGCCTTTCCAAGATTGCCAACCAGGTGCTTGTACTTTTTCAGTCCGGGATACCCGTGGGCAGGGAGGAGCTCCGAGTGGGTATAGACTTTTATGCCAGTTCCATCGGTCTGTTTTAGCAGTTTTCCAAGTGCCTTGAGACCGTGTCCCGTAACGACGATCCCGCGTCCCTTAACCGTTCCCGTTTGCACCTCGGTGGGCTCTGGTTCACCATAGGTTTCGACATGTGCCTTTTTGAGGAGCCTCATTGTCCTCACATTTATCTCGCCCGCCTCAACAGCCAGTCGGACGAAGTCTGCCGCATCGAAGTTAACATTCGTGAATGTGGAGTAAAAGGACCTCTCCAGGAACGCATCTAACTCGGTATCGGTATATCCGAGTTCCCTCGCGTGATATAGATAAGCAGCTATTCCCTTCGTGGCAAGCAACAGATTATCCTGTAAACGGGCGACTGTGGGCACCTTTCCACATATCCCTCTTACGGTGCAACCTGTCCCCTTTACAGTCTGAGAGCATTGGTAGCAGAACATATCCAGTCTTTCTTTTTTATCCATTTTTTTACCTCCTCTTTACTGATTCACCACCGAGGACGCAGATTTACCCCGTTAAATAGAGGCGTTATAGAAATACCACTCTGGCGTTTATTTTTGAGTTATTTAACGGGGTGAACACTGATTAATACGGACTTATTAAATAGATTTTAGCAATTTTCACTATAAAGATTACAGTAAAAGGATAAAAGTTACAGGATAAATTACTCAATGACCAATAACAATTGACCCCGATGAAATAGCTCACAAGTTCGCATTTCACCCTGTACATTATCACTACAGGGCACGCTGGGTAAACTAATGACCTATTGACCTAATGACCACTGAAAATTGACTATCGAAAATTGAAGATTTACCCAATTGCCTGATAGCCCGATAGCTTAATTACCCGATGTCGGCGGGGGTGTAAATACCCGTGTCGCAAGTTCTTTGTCGAGCATAAGCAAACCATTTCCATTATCGCCGATGAGTTTCAGCTTGGCGATGATGTCGTTATCATTACCCTCTTCCTCTATCTGCTCGGTAACGAACCACTGGAGAAAGATATTCGTGGCGTGGTCTTTTTCTGAGATCGCGAGGTCAACGAGCTCGTTGATGCACTTCGTGATGAACTTCTCGTGTTCCAGGGTCTTTTCAAACATATCCAGAGGCGACTCGAACTCCGTCATCGGCTGCGCAAGGGCCATAAGCCTTACCTGTCCGCCCTGGTCATTGATGTAGTCGTAAAACTTCATGGCATGCGTCATCTCTTCCTGATACTGAACCATGAACCAATTGGCAAATCCCTTCAGCCCAATAAAGGTGCTGTAGGCTGACATGGACATATACAGATACGCCGAATAAATCTCATTGTTGAGCTGTTTATTCAGCGCGTCCTGCATCTTTTCACCCAACATAATACCTCCTTCATTTATTCACGTAGAGTAGAACCCTGGCGTAGT
>DFBT01000069.1 GCA_002366725.1 Caldifarciminota bacterium UBA3073 | reverse complement strand
TTATAATATACTAAGGAAGTAGGATTTTGTTTTTCCCGATTTTTTAATCTTTGCTTTATTAAGCAGGATATTATGCATTTTGGAGAAATATTTCAATCTCAAGGAGTAAGCCCATTCACTATCCACTGCTCTCTCTCTCTCTCTCTCTCTCGGGATAGTTATGTCCAGAATGATATATCCTATTTTCCCAATCTATAGAGTTTATACAGGTTGGGGATTTTTGTATTTTTGGGGGGTGGGTTTTGTAGGTTTTGTAAGTCATTTTTATAAAAGGAGGGCAAGATGCATAGGAGGATTTTGGTAAGTGTGCTGGCAACAGGGTGTTTGGCGAGTCTGATCGTTGGATTTATGGTTCCAAAGAGCTTTGAAATGGGAAGACAATCAAGGAGAGAGGAAGATACCACAAAACCGTCTGAAATGCTTGAGGCAAAGCAAACCCGCATAGATACTACAAAGACTAAACCGATGACTAAAGCAGATTCTATAAGATTTGCGAAAGCGGATTCAATGATGATTATGAAAGACATAGAGTATTATAGGACAAAGGTTCCTGGATTAATAAAAGAATTACAGGATACGAGTCTCGATCCTGATAAACGTCAAGACTGTGCTTACTATTTAGGACGTTCTCGTGACCCAAGAGCTGTCCCACCTTTAATTAATGCTTTGCATGATAAATGGCCACAAGTCCGTCAAGGAGCAATACAGGGATTAGTAATTGCTTGCCACTACCTGAGAAATGAAGAACTGATTATTCCACATTTGAAAAAGACTTTGAAAGATTCAACCATTAGAGTCCAACTTACCACTGCCAACGCATTAATTGCATTGGGGGACAGTGTAAGTCCAATTTCGACTCTTGTTAGTATTTTTAAAAAAGAATTACCTTCCTTTAGAGAACCTTTAGAAACATGGATTAAGAAGGAAATTTTAAGGCCTGATTTACCAGACTCAGAGCAAGTTCGAATTGCTGAATATGCGAAAATGAATTCTCCAAAGCGCGCTCTGAATTTATTATTAAAGATAAGAAACGAAGAAGTAAAAGACGCATTAATAGAGGCAACGAAGAGTAAAGATGAATGGGTAAGCTCTGAGGCCAGGAAAGCATTGCAACAAATTGAAGAATGACCAAAACAAAAGAGCAGAGATACAGGGGGGACTTATGAATGAACTAATTTTTAAGACAGAATATGGTAAATTGGTGTCAGTTCTCAATATAAATTGGTGTCAGTTCTCAATAACTCCTTATAAAGTATGAAGTTGCAGGTGGACTTTTTNNNNTTTCTTAACAAATTACAATTTTTATGGTAATGTTTTGAATATTTGGAGATTACCGAGACTTACATTTTTGGGTCTTGCATATCATGTAGTAAACAGAGGTAACAATCGGCAGCGGTTTTCATAGACGATGCCGACTTCAATAAGTATATTGAGTTACTCAAGAGATACAAAGGGCGGTGAAGAAGACGAAGAATGGGAAGCCCTAAAAAAGTCTCGCAATAACTCCTTGTGTTAATAGGAGTTAAGCATAACTGACACCAATTTCCATAACTGACACCAATTTCCACGTGGGTTGCTTCGGGGGTTGCTTCGGTTTCGCCTCGCAATGACGTCCCTCGCAATGACATCCCTCGCAATGACATTACTCCTGACAACTACAATAATAAAAAAAATCATGGGTAATCTGCGTTTATCTGCGTCCGTTTTTTATTTTTTTCTTGACAAATTGAATTTTTTGTGTTATAATTATATTGAAAATGAAAATCAATGTCAAAAATAGAGAACTAAAAACGGTCAGAAGGTATCTTTATGAAAAGGGTCTGAAGCACTCCTTGAAAAGGCATACCATCGCCGAGCTGTTTTTTAGGGAGGACAAACACCTGAGTGTGGAGGAACTGTATGATATGGTAAAGAAAATAGACCCGGATATAAGTTTCTCCACCGTCTACAGGGCATTAAGGCTTTTGGAGAAGGCGGGATTCGCGGTATCCAGAAGGTTTATGGACGGGGTGAAGAGATTCGAGCCAGTTCATCCAAAAGAGCACCACGATCACCTAATTTGTATTAAGTGCGGTAAGATAATAGAGTTTAAAAGCAAGAAAATTGAGAAGCTTCAGAAAGAGATTGCGGGGAAATATAATTTTGAGCTACTGAGTTACAGATTGGAGTTATACGGGTATTGTGAGGATTGCAAAAAGCACCGTTAGCGCGAACGGGAATGGTATATTAATAGGTTTTACGATTTATTTTTTTTCCCGTTTTATGCAAATGATTTGCATAGTCAAAATGGAGGTAAGGTGGCGATTGTAAATTTGGCGAGTATGGGACAGGGAGAAGAGGGGAGGGTAGTAAGGATTGAGGGGGGTCTTGGTCTTCGGAGGAGGCTGGAGGTTCTTGGGGTAAGGGAAGGAGCAAAGATAGAGAAGGTCTCTGGACATTTTATGAGAGGTCCTATTACAGCGAGAGTGGGTAATACGGAGGTAGCAATAGGCTGGGGAATGGCAAAAAGGGTAACGGTGGAGGTCCTATGAAGATACTTCTTATGGGTAACCCAAATGTGGGGAAAAGTGTGATATTCTCGAGGCTGACGGGTGCTCATGTAATAGCATCAAACTATCCCGGCACTACGGTCGAGTTCACAAAAGGACATATGAGATTGAGGCGTGAGAGGATTGAGGTTATCGATGTTCCGGGTACATATACTCTCAAGCCCACATCCAAGGCGGAGGAAGTCGCTGTGGAGATGCTGAGGGAGGCAAAAGAAAATTCCAATATAGTAATAAATATAGTGGATGCGACAAATCTTGAGAGAAATCTCAATCTCACATTACAGCTATTAAAGGAAGGAATAAAAGTTATAGTATGCCTGAACCTCTGGGATGAGACAAAACACACGGGGATTGAGATAGATGTGAAGAAATTGGAGGAAATTCTCGGTGTGCCGGTTGTCCCAACCTGTGCAATATCGGGCGAGGGTATAGCAGAACTGATAGATAGACTTCCCGAGGCAAAGGCAAATACATATGAGTACGATGAGGAGGAAAGGTGGACTGAGATAGGCGGGATAATTGAAGAAACCCAGAGGGTCACCCACAGGCACCATACATTTCTGGACAGGCTTGGAGATGCGTCCATAAGACCCGCTACGGGAATTCCCATCGCCCTCGTTGTGTTGGCGGCGACTTTTTCTATCATCAGATTTATCGGAGAGTCCCTGATTGCCTATATATTTGAGCCGATTTTTGAGGGGCTCTGGAAACCCCTTATGGTAAAATTTAGCACCATTCTGGGTTCGGGCGGATTCATTCACGATATCCTGATCGGAAAACTCTTTTTTTTCAATACAGAAAGCGAGGAGTTCATTAAGGGTGTTGTGGTTACGGGTAAGATGGTTGCGGGGAATATGGTCATGGTGAAAACGGCAACGGACGGAGTGGTTCCGGCAAGGGTAACCATAGATTTTGTCCAGTCAATGGGACTTTTCACGACCGGTTTGTTCGTTCCACTTGCAATGGTTTTGCCCTATATATTTGCATTCTATCTCATGCTCTCGTTTCTTGAGGACTCGGGTTATTTGCCGAGACTTGGAGTGCTTGTGGACAATTTTATGCACAGACTCGGTCTTCACGGATTATCGATAATCCCCATGATGCTGGGACTGGGCTGCAATGTCCCGGGGGCACTTGCAACGAGGGTGCTGGAGACGAAAAGAGAGAGGTTTATTGCCGCAACCCTCATGGCGATCGCCATCCCCTGTATGGCACAGATTGCGATGGTCTTCGGTCTCGTTGGTAAATTTGGTGTGAGGGGATTGGCGCCGGTATTCGGAACGCTCTTTGTGGTCTGGGTCTTGCTCGGAATAGTGATGGACAGGCTTCTCCCGGGAGAATCGCCGGAGATATTCACCGAAATTCCACCGTACAGGATACCCTATTTCAAGGCTCTCTCAAAAAAACTCTGGATGAGAACCTACGGATTTTTGAGGGAAGCGGTTCCCTATGTCCTCCTCGGCGTATTTATCGTGAATGTCTTTTACTCCCTCCATGTCATCGAATTTATCGGGAGGTTATTCTCACCGATAGTAAGGGGGGTCCTGGGCCTTCCCAATGAAGCAGTCGCCGCACTTATAATAGGGTTTTTGAGAAAGGATATTGCAATTGGTATGCTCTCCCCACTCGGACTCACGATGAAACAGCTCATCGTGGCATCGGTGGTTCTCACGATGTATTTCCCCTGCGTTGCCACATTTGC
>DFBT01000058.1 GCA_002366725.1 Caldifarciminota bacterium UBA3073 | reverse complement strand
GATAGAGATAGTAGATATTGGAACGAAATAAAGAAACCGTAGAGGAAGTGGTCATTGCGAGGTGACACGGGGCAGTTATTTTTGCAACTTACTGTAATAATAAATCTCATCACGAGAGTTTGGGACATCGTCTAATCTGTAATTTTACATTTTGATTTTTAATTTTTGATATTTATAGAGGGGGGTTTTATGGCACATAAGAAGGGAATGGGGTCTTCCCGTAATGGAAGGGACTCAAATGCAAAATATCTTGGGGTGAAACACTACGGGGGAGAGGCTGTAAACGGAGGAACTATACTCATAAAACAGAGGGGAACGGTCTTTCACCCGGGATTGAATGTGGGCATTGGAAGTGATGATACCCTTTTCGCAAAGACGAGCGGAAGGGTGGTGTTCAGGAGGGCGAGGGGAAACAGGAAAGTGGTGGATGTAATTCCCGTATGACGGGTTCAGGGCGTAATAATTTTACTGTGGGGAGGTTTGCCGTATGCTCATAAAGTATTTGGGACATTCTGCCTTCTTAATTAAAAATAAAGAGGGTGTAAGAATTATAACTGATCCATACTCAGCCACACAGGGTATACATTATAAACCCATTGACGAGAACGCAGATATTGTTACTGTATCCCACGAACACTGGGACCACAATGCTGTAGACTCTGTAAGGGGCAACCCTGTGGTAGTAAGAGGAGAAGGTAAAAGAAACATAAGGGGAACAACCATAAGTGGCATCTCCACCTTTCACGATAAAAAAAGGGGGAAGGAGAGAGGAGAAAATACCGTATTTGTCCTTGACACAGATGATTTAAGGTTATGCCATCTCGGTGATCTGGGGCACAAACTGGGCGAAGAACAAATTTCACTTATCGGCAGGGTCGACATCTGTCTCATTCCCGTTGGGGGATATTTCACAATAGACGCAAAGGAGGCAAAAGAAGTCATAGAATCAATAGAGCCGAAGGTCGTAATACCAATGCACTTCAAGACATCCTCCCTTGATTTCCCCATAGCGGGTGTTGATGAGTTTCTGAAAGATGTGGAAAGGGTAAAAAGAGTAGACAGCCCAGAATATGAAATAGAGAAAGACAAACTTCCTCCCGAGAGGGAGGTCGTTGTGTTGAAACCCGCTAAGTCCTCTTAATTTAAAAAACCACGGGATTGGAAAAACACCCCGAACTGTTTTGGGATGTATCCTGTGGTTTTTGTATATGATGATGAGATATTCTATCCATACCTCCCCGCTGGGCAAGATATTTGTTCTCGCTACGAAGTGCGGTATATGCAGACTTGGATGGAATGTGGATGAATTTTTGAAAAATCCCGGGGCGAATTTTCAGAGGGTAAAAGAGGTATTCCCCGGATTTGGCACGAGTCTCTCATCGTACTTCAATGGATATAAAGAGGATTTCAATTTTCCCCTGGATTTGTCACCTTTTCCGGCGTTCACAAGGGATGTCCTCTTCAAGGTGAAAGAGATACCCTACGGTGAAACAAGTACATACAGTGAAATAGCCACCCTTGTCGGGAGACCAAACGCACGGAGGGCAGTTGGAAATGCGGCGGGAAGAAATCCGATCCCCATCGTCATACCTTGCCACAGAGTTGTTGCGGAGGGTGGGATTGGTGGTTACGCCAAGGGAGTGGGAACAAAATTATGGCTTCTACTGCTTGAGAGGACGGGTGTGTTTTATGAACTAACCTCCATTATCGAGAGATTGAGGCAGGAATGCCCCTGGGATAGTGTGCAGACTCATCAATCACTCATACCCTATATAAGAGAGGAATGCGGGGAGGTCATTAACGCGATAGAAAATGAGAATGGACTTAAAGAAGAACTCGGTGACCTCTTTCTACAGGTGTTGATGCAATCAGAGATCGCCGAAGATTTCAATATACTTGATGTGTGTGAGGTTCTCATAAATAAACTGAAAACCCGCCATCCCCATATATTTGGGACAAGAACTGCAAACACCCCCGAAGATGTGAGGATAATATGGGAAGAGGTAAAGAGGAAAAAGACATGAGACCACAGACTACAGACTGAAGACCACAGACAACAGACAAAAGAAATAAGAACTTGGATGAGTGCATATGGATATAAAAGACATTAGAAATATAGGAATAATTGCCCACATAGACGCCGGTAAAACCACGACTACCGAGAGAATTCTCTATTACACCCACAAGACACACAGGATGGGCGAGGTAGACGAGGGCACCACGGTGACTGACTATCTCAAAGAGGAAAAAGAAAGGGGTATAACCATCACCTCTGCCTGCGTGAGCTGTAATTGGCGAGATAAACGCATAAGCATTTTAGATACACCCGGACATGTTGATTTCACGGTAGAAGTAGAAAGAAGTCTGCGCATCCTGGATGGTGCGGTCGTCATATTTAGTGCGGTCGAAGGAGTAGAATCACAATCAGAAACCGTGTGGTATCAGGCTAATAAATACAATGTACCGAGGATAGTGTATATAAATAAACTCGACAGATTGGGGGCAGATCCCTACGAAGCCTGCAATATGATGAGGGAGAAACTCGCCGCTACTCCGCTTCTCATTCAGACCCCATATGGAATTGAAAATTCTTTTCAGGGTGTCGTGGACCTCATAAGGTGGAAACTCTGTGTATGGGAGGGCGACGGGTACACCTTGAAAGATATACCACCCGAGGTAAAGAAACGGGCAAGGGCTGAGAGGGAAAACCTTCTGGAAACGGTCTCTCTGTATAATGACCATATTGCGGAGTTATTCCTCGATGGGATAGAACCTTCACCTCAAGAACTCATATCGGCAATAAGGGAGGGAACTATCGCAAATCACTACTATCCCACCCTTTTCGGCACATCGTTGAAAAACATCGGGGTACAGTCCCTGCTCGACGGAATAGTTGACTTTCTACCTTCCCCCATTGACCTCCCGCCGATAAAGGGCAAGACACTCGACGGAAAGGAAACAGAGAGAAGGCTGCTGCCGGGCGAACCAATGTCTGCACTCATCTTTAAGATAGTCCAGGATCCATTCGGCAAGCTTTCATATACCCGTGTATACTCCGGGAGAATAAAAAAAGGGTCCGTGGTGCTCGATGCCAACGCAGAAACAAAGGAGAGAATTAGCCGTATATTCCTCATGTATGCCAACAAGAGGGAGGAAATCGAAGAGGCGACTGCGGGCGACATATGCGGCATTTTCGGACCAAAGGGGACGAAAACTGGGCACACGCTCTGTGCAAAAGAATACCCCTTACTTTTGGAAAGCCCCACATTTGCACAACCCGTGATATCAGTCTCCATAGAACCAAAAACGAAGGCAGACGAGGGAAAGCTTCTATCTGTGTTAAGGATGCTCGAAGAGGAAGACCCCACCTTCATATGCACTTCTAACGAGGAAACCGGAGAGACCATAATCTCCGGAATGGGTGAGTTACACCTCGAGGTTCTCACAAAAAGGATAACGCGGGATTACGGTTTGGAGGCAAGAGTCAGCAAACCACGGGTAAGCTATCGTGAAACGATATGCAGAGATGCAAAGGAAGAAGGCAAATATGTTCGACAGACGGGCGGCAGGGGACATTATGGTCATGTGAAACTCGCGGTATCCCCCTTGGAAAACGGCAAGGGTGTATCGATAGACAACAGCATAAGACAGGGTGAGGTGCCGAGGGAATTTTTCCCCGCAATAAAGGAGGGAATTCTTGAATCCCTCGATGCGGGTGTGTTCCTGGGGTTCCCCGTAGTCGACATAAGGGTCGATGTAACGGGCGGTTCCTACCATGAGGTAGATTCTTCTTCCATTGACTACAAAATAGCCGCCAGCATAGCGGTGAAGAGAGCAATTGAAAAGGCGGAGCCCTGCCTGCTTGAGCCCATAATGGAGCTTGAAATAATACTCCCCGGTGAATATCTTGGGGCAGTTCTTGACGATATCAATGCGAGGAACGGTAAAGTAACTCAGCTCCACGGCAAACGAAACATCCAGACGGTAATGGCGATCTGTCCGTTGCGCAATCTGTTTGGTTATGCGACCGCGATAAGGTCGCTGACACAGGGAAGGGCCGTTTATATAATGGAGTTTGGACACTATGGCAAGGTGCCGCAGGGCGCCGCAGAGGAAATGATGAAAAAGATCAGAGGATATTAAACAGTGAAGTGTCCTGCCAAAGGTCATACGACCCGTCCCTACGGATCCGTATGGATATGGGCGGGGTGCGTCCAAAACCAGTAAGAATGATAGCAGGAATGACAGTCTTTAGACTGTTATTAAAATGGAGACAGCACTATGAGAGATAAATCCATTATCATAGATGGCACTTCTCTCACCATAGAGGATGTAGTGAGGGTGGCAAGGGGGAATGCAAGGGTCTCACTCTCTCCCCTTGCGAGAAATAAATGCGAGAAGAGTTCAAGGTGGATAGAAAAGATGGGCAGGGGAAAGTCTCCCATCTACGGCGTTAACACGGGCTTCGGCTCCAAGGAAGGGGTGAGGATACCGGAGAAGGACCTGCAGACACTGCAGAGGAACTTAATCCTTTCTCACTCCGCGGGTGTCGGCGAAATTCTTGACAGAGAGACCGTAAGGGCGATGATGCTGCTTCGGGCAAATGCGCTCTCGACGGGATTCTCGGGGGTGAGACCATTTCTTATAGAGAACATCCTCTCACTGCTCAACGACAATGTATATCCCGTTGTGCCGGAAAAGGGTTCCGTCGGCGCATCTGGAGACCTCGCGCCGCTTTCGCACCTTGCACTCCTGCTCATAGGCGAAGGTAATGCATTCATCGACGATAAGAAGGTGTCGGCAGCCCGGGCTTTGAAACACGCGGGTATTGCACCCATCTCTCTCGCCCCGAAGGAGGGGCTAGCGCTCATAAACGGCAACCAGCTCTCCACCGGTATCGGTGTAATAACACTTTATGACTGCCAGAACCTGTTTTCTACCGCCCTTACATCCGCGGGTCTCGCCCTCGAGGCACTCCTCGCCCACAAAGATGCATTTTGCCCGGAATATTTACGGACGAGACCACAGGAAGGGGTAATGGAGGTTTCAAAAAGCATAACCAGTCTTCTCGAAGGGAGTCAACTGATCGGAGCCGATAGGGGAAATACACAGGATGCCTACTCACTGCGTTGTATACCTCAGGTCTACGGAACCGTGTTGTCCTCAATGATGTGGGTCAAAAATATCCTGAAGGTTGAAATAAACTCTGCCACAGATAACCCGCTTATATTTCCTGGCCTCGATGCCGCTATCTCGGGTTGTAACTTTCACGGAGAACCCATTGCGGTGGCTATGGACCTCCTTGGAATAGTTACCTCAAATCTCGGGAA
>DFBT01000056.1 GCA_002366725.1 Caldifarciminota bacterium UBA3073 | reverse complement strand
GGTGGCGGAGTGAATCAAGGAGATGTAATGATAAAACTTGATGAGAACAGGAAACGTTCTGGAGAAGAGATTAAGGATGCAATCAGGGCAAGGATTCCTGATATAGAAGGGGCAAAGATAGAGTTTCCCGAAATGATGAGCGGGATGATGGGTGGTGGTGGTGAGGCACCTATTGAGATAAAGATATTTGGGCCAGATTTAGATGTTCTGGACAGGTTATCTCTTGAGATTATGGAAAAGATAAAGAATGTGAGAGGAGTGAAAGATATTGATAGGAGTATTGGAGAGGGCAAACCTGAACTCCAGATAAAGATTGATAGACAGATTGCGTCAAGGATTGGTCTCACTGCGGCACAGATTGCAAGTCAGGTAGAGGTCTCAATGAAGGGAAAGGTTGCTACAAGATTTAAAGAAAAAGGTGAGGAGTTTGATACAAGAGTTGTGTTGCAAGATATAGATAGGGAATCCCGCTCTGATATTGGAAATATTGCGATTTCAACACCGTTGGGTATAAATATGCCTCTTAAATCTATTGCGAAAATAGAGGAGACAAAAGGACCTGTAAAACTCTTACGAGAGAATCAGAAAAGAAAAGTATCTGTAAATGCTGATTTTTCGGGTAGAGATTTAGGAAGTGTTATGGCGGATGTACAAAAAGAAGTCTCCAAGATTGGCTTACCAGAAGGTTATTTTGTAGAATACGGTGGTCAGGCTGAAAGGATGCAGGAGACCTTTGTCTCATTGGGAGCAGTACTCCTTCTTGCTATTTTAATTGTCTATATGATTATGGCGGCTACCTTTGAATCGTTGGTTCATCCGTTGGTCGTAATGTTCACCCTTCCATTTGCAATGGTTGGAATGATATTGATTTTGCTTTTAACAGGGAAGACCGTTTCATTGACATCTCTATTAGGAGGGCTTATCCTGGTTGGTGTAATAGTGAATGCTGGGATAGTACTTGTGGATTATATAAATCAGCTCAGGGCACGGGGTATGAACAGGAATGAGGCAATTATTCAAGGTGGAGTGACGAAACTCAGAACAGTGGTGCTTATAAATTTGACTACAATTTTGGGATTATTACCGATGGCTGTGCGCAAAGGCAGGATGTCTGCTATGATGGCACCAATGGCACTTTCAGTAATCGGAGGACTTATCGTTGGGACAATACTCACTTTAGTAATCGTCCCTCTGGTCTATTCTATCTTTGACGACCTTGCAGAAAAAATAAGAAAGAGAACAAAAAGGGTAGTATTAAAAGAATAAAAAATATTGACAAGAAACAAGAAAAATTACTATTAGAGTATCATAAGTGGAGGTAAAACGAAATGGGACCCACAATAACTATTCCAAGACGGCTAACCCATGGTGAAGAGCTTGTAGTAGTTCGACGCCAAGAATATGAACAGTTACAGAAGCACCTTGCGGAAGTACGGGATGCCTTAACCAAGATTAGACAAGGTGAAAAGGAGTTGCATACAGGTAAAACTCGCACAGTCGAATCATTAGCAGAGCTTCGCCATTAAGGTTATGCTGCGTCCTATCTTAAAGGTTCATATAACCTCTGCATTTGAAAAATCCTACAATATGCCCTTGCCCACAAAAAAAGAACCCTTTTAATAACAGTTGCAATATTTATTATCACATTGTGCCTAATTCCCCTCATAGGCACAGAATTTATGCCACAAATGGACATACCTTTTTTATCAATAAATGTTACAATGCCCGTGGGGACTTCTCTTGAAGAGACGAATAGAGTTGCATCCCAATTTGAGGATATTCTTAACGATATTCCAGAAATAGAAATCACAAGTTCCTGGATAGGACTCAGTGAGGCAACACAATATGATGTGGCATACGGCACAATGAGTGCGGGAGTTAATCAGGCTCAGGTGATGGGGAAATTGGTCGAAAGAAATGCTCGTAAAAGGTCTGCTCAAGAGATTATAGAGGATATAAGAAAAAAGATTCCCCATATAGAAGGAGCAACTATAGAATTTGTTGACATGGGAGGGGAAATGTTCGGAGGCGGAGGCGGACCCCCAATAAATGTAAAGATCTTTGGCAAAGATTTATCCCTTCTGAAAAGAATCTCCGAACAAATAGCATCTCAAATAAAAGATGTAAAAGGCATAAAGGATATAGACACATCCTTAAGGCACGGGAAACCCGAATTACAGATAAGAATTGACAAGGAGAAAGCAGCTCTATTTGGGTTAACTGTGTATCAGATAGGGCAGGAAGTGAGAACAGCTACTCAAGGCAGGACCGCCTCAAGATTCAGGGAAATGGGAGAAGAAGTAGATATATTAGTAGAGTTTAGAAATGAGGATGTGAAAGATATAAAGGACATTGAAAATATTCCCATTGTGACCCCCCTTGGCAAGTGTATTCTTTTAAAACAAGTTGCAGAGATAGTTTTAACTGAGGGTCCCGTAAGGATAGAAAGAGAAGAGCAAAACAGGAAGGTGTCAGTCACGGCAAATATTGAGCACAGAGACCTGGGAAGTGTTGTGAGGGATATTGCTAAGGAGATTGAGCCAATAAAAAAGACCTTTCCTTCAGGCTATTCGATAGAATTTGGTGGCGAATATGAACAGATGAAAGAAACTTTTATAACTCTGGGAATTGCCTTCATTCTCGCCATAGTGCTCATATATATGGTAATGACTGCCCAATTTGAATCATTTGTTCATCCTTTTGTCATAATGTTCACCATGCCTTTAGCTGCTGTGGGGGTCATCTGGGCATTATTTATAACACATAAGGCAGTATCGATGCCAGCCCTTATGGGGGTGATAATCCTCGCGGGCATCGTGGTAAACAATGCTATAGTATTTATAGACTATACCAATCGTTTACGAAAAAAGGGCTTGGAAATGTGTGAAGCCCTTGTATTAGCCGGGAAAACCCGGCTGAGACCCATTCTCATAACAGCCTTTACAACTATTTTGGGAATGTTACCCATGGCGCTCAGTCGTTCTCAAGGTTCAGAGATGAGGTCCCCTATGGCTATTGTGGTGATGGGTGGACTCTTTGTTTCCACGCTCCTCACTCTAATAGTTATTCCCCTTATCTACACTATCTTTGATGACCTCGCACAGAAGATAAGGGTAAGAACAAAGAAGGTGATACATGGAGATGAAGGAAAGAACCGGGTGTGACATCCCACTCAAATCTCTTTTCTTGCACCTTCAGATTCAGTCATCCATCGCTGTTTCTCTCATCGGCAAAATCAACCACGACCTCCAGACAACCGCAGCGACAGCCCTTCGGGCTTGTCACCCGCCCTTTAAGGTTTTTTAGAACTCAAACACAGAAAAACCTTGACATTCCTCGAGTTTTATGATATAATCTGATACAGGGACTAAAATTAACCACAGACAAACACGGATGTTCACAGATAAATAAAATATTTCTCTAAAAAATAATCATCGTTAATCAGTCACCCCGCCATCGGCGGGGCATCAAAAAATAGAAATTAATGGGCCACAATCTCTGTGTTCTCTGTGGTTAAGTTTTTTATAATGAAAATCTAAATCACACCTATGAAATCGGGATTTTGTGCGATACTCGGTAAGGCAAATGTGGGTAAATCAACATTATTAAACAGGTTTCTCGCCAAGAAACTCTGCGCAGTATCGGATAAACCCCAGACCACACGCCATAGGATACTTGGTATATTAACCGATGAAAACGCCCAGATCGTGTTCGTGGACACCCCCGGAGTAATGAAACCATCTTACGAACTGCAAAAGGTTATGATAAAGGTGGCGTTTTCGAGTCTCGCGGGGACTGATGTCGCAATTGTTATGGCTGAGCCACATACTGTGGAGGAAGAACTCATCCACAAGGTAAAGGATGTACCCGTAATCGTGACAATAAATAAAATTGACCTTTTAAAGAAGAGAGAGCCTCTCTACAATCTCATTGACAGATACAGAGAGATGCCCGATATAAGAGTAGTCTGTCCCATCTCTGCCCTGACGGGTGAAGGGATTAATACACTACTCGATGAAGTAAAAAGTCTGCTACCCGAGGGAGAACCATTCTATCCGGAGGATATAGTCTCAGATAGGGACGAACGATTTTTCTGTAGTGAAATCATAAGAGAAAAACTTTTTAGGCTCTACGGTGAAGAGATACCGTACACGGCAGCAGTGGTCATAGACGAATTTATAGAGAGAGAAAAGGGGAAAACATATATAAAGGCGATTATATATGTAGATAAGGAATCTGTTAAAGGTATAATCATAGGTAGGGGTGGTAAAAAATTGAAGAAGATGGGTGGCCTCGCGAGACGGGAAATAGAATACTTTATCGCGAAGCCCATTTATCTGGACCTCTGGGTCAAGGTTCGAAAGGAATGGAGAAGAAATATACACGATATAAGGGAGTTTGGATATACCAGTTAAATTGTTTAGGACGCAGATTAACGCAGTAAAAATGTATCAAATTCTTTCAGATAAGAGCTCTGAGTAATAAAATGTGACCATCGTCGAAAAATTATATAAGATGAGTTATTGCTATATAACTAACAAAATTTGATAAAAAAGAATTAGAAAAAATCCTGTTAATCTGCGTCCGAAAAATAAAAAGATGCGAGAATACGAGGCGGTCATAGGAATGGAGCTTCACATCCAACTTAAAACCATGACCAAACTCTTCTGTTCCTGTCCCGTTGAGTCCGAAAGCGAAGCCAATACACTTATATGTCCTGTCTGTGCGGGGTTTCCCGGAACGCTTCCCGTATTAAATGAGGAGGCAGTGAAACTTGCCGTGCGTACTGCACTGGCACTTGGCTGCGGGGTAAACAGGATATCAATCTTTTCAAGGAAGAATTACTTCTATCCCGATCTACCTAAAGGTTATCAGATAACGCAATATGAACATCCGCTGGCAGAGAATGGAAAATTAATAATGGGGAATAGGGCTATAAGGATAAGGAGAATCCATCTCGAAGAAGATTCGGGAAAACTTATACATACAAAGGATGCAACCCTCATTGACCTCAACCGAGCGGGAGTTCCACTTGTAGAAATAGTCACCGAGCCCGATATACGCTCTGCAAAAAAGGCATATACCTATATAATCAGGTTGAGAGAGATTTTAAGATATATTGGCGTATCAAATGCGGACATGGAAAAGGGTGAGTTTCGCTGTGAGCCAAACGTATCTGTCCACCGTAAAGGAGAGCCCTTTGGAACGAGGAGAGAAATAAAAAATTTGAACTCAATAAGACAGGTGGAGGAAAGCTTGAGATACGAGATTGAACAACAGATAAATATGCTGGAAAAGGGGAAGAAGATAAGACGGGCAACACTTCTCTGGGATGTAAAAGAAAAAATAACAAGAGAAATGAGAATGAAGGAAACAGAGGAGGATTACAGATACTTCGATGAGCCCGATCTTCCACCGCTCTGTATACCAGATTCTTTTATAAGTGAACAGCGGAATTATATCGGAGAACTCCCCGAAGAAAGAAGAGAGAGAATGCATAAGCAGTATGGATTGCCCTGCAATGATGTAGACACACTTGCCTCAAGAAAAGCCCTGGCCGATTATTTTGAGGATGTGATAAAAATAACGAAAGACCCAAGACTTACGGCGGGTTTTATACTTGTGGAACTGCTTGGCTTTCTGAATGAAAATAGTATAAAGATTGAAAATAATCCCATCTCTCACGAGCACCTATCCGAACTTATCACTCTTATGAAAAAGGGCATTATAACCAGAACCGTAGCAAGAAGCATATTACCACAGATAGGCGAGGGAAAGCCTCCCACGAAAGTCGTAAAAAAGCTTGGCCTCGAGAAAATAGAGGGAAAGAAAGTAATAGACAATATCATACAGGATATTCTGAATGAATATGTAGACGAGGTGAAAAGATACAGAGAGGGTAAGAGCGGGCTCTTTGATTTCTTCGTTGGAGAAGTAATGAAGACGACAAAGGGAAAGGCAAATCCGAGGGTTGTCGGTAAATTACTGAAAGAGCATTTAAACAAAATTTAAACTGCAGAGACCACAGAATTGCAATCACAGAGGCCACAGAGCTAACAGAGGGGAAAAGAAATAAAATAAACTCTGTGTACTCAGCAGTTAAGAAATCTCTTACAATTCTTGGTTATATTTATCTTTTTAAAAAATTCGTGTTAACGAGTGGTTGTTTTTTCTATAATTAATTAAAAAAATCTATGTTAATCTGCGTCAATCCCTGCCTACCGGCAGGCAGGTGCGTCCAATTCTCTTTTTGTTTCTCTGTGAACTCCTTGCCTGACGGTCACTACGGACCCGTATGGGCAGGCAGGTGTGGTTAGTATTTTAAATCATGAAAATTACACGGAGAAAATTTGTTAAGTTTCTGGGGCTTTTTACCGTTTTCCTCTTTATCCCCAGAATAAAATTGAGAATAAGGGGAAAAAGGATCACAAAATCTCAGCTTCGTAAAAAACACAATCTTGCAGGGTAATTTTTTTCTTGCAATTCTGCGAATTTTGTGGTATAATAAGCCCTGCCCTTCAGAGAAAACTTGGCCCACGGAGGACATGGAGGGCAGTGACACACAAATCAAAATTTTTCAAATTTAACCTCGAGATGAGATAAGCAGAATGAATACAATCTTGGGGTTTATTGAAAAAGCAAAGATTTTGAAATACATTAAGTTCCGTGTATTTCGTGTTTTTCGTGGGGAATTTCTTTTTCTGACTCGGTGCCTTTGTGGTCAAGCTTTTCTTTTTTCTTCAACACAAGGAGGTTGTATGCGTGCGATGCTCACGACGGTGATTGTTCTGCTGATACTCGCTGGATGCGCTTCACAGGAGATGACATCCGGCAAGATCTATATGCAGCAGGAGAACTGGGATAAGGCAATTGAGTTTTTTTCCCAGGAGGTAGAAAAGAACCCAACCAATGCAGAGGCATTTATGTGGCTGGGCAGGGCATACGCCCAGAAAAGAGAGTACGAAAAGGCATCGGACTGCTTTAATGAAGCAAGGGCGACAAATCCTAATATAGTACAGGAAAAGGAGAGACTCTTTATATGGGGTGTGTACAATGCCGCCGGGGAGCAGGCAACAACCCGTAAGGATTATACCGAGGCTATTTCATATTTCACGGAATCTCTTGAGCTGGAACCCGACTCTGCGGCTACATATAACTATCTGGGTTATGCATATTCCAAGATGGGGGACACAACGAATGCAATCAAAAATTACTCGATCGCCGCAGAAAAAGACCCATCCAACATTGCTCCAAGAATGCAATTTGCTATGTATTATATGGAAATAAAAAAATATGCGAACGCAATAAAGGAGTTCCGGGAAGTATTGAATATAGATTCTCTCAATGGTGATGCATTATACCAGATAGGCGCCTGCTATACCTATCTGGAGGATTTTGAAAATGCTGAAACTTCTTTTAGAAAGGTAATTGAGGTTGATTCAACTAATGAAGACGCCTATTTTAACCTCGCCATGACACTGATACGAAAGAAAGATATGGAGGGTGCAAAGACAACCCTACTTAAAGCCGTTGAGATAAACCCCGAGGACGCCGAGGCATATTCATTCATTGGTTCCATATACCTGCAGGAAAAGAAGTACGAGGAAGCGATTGATGCGTATACGAGGGCAATTGAGTTGCGTCCAGATGACGCCGTCCTATACTATAACCGCTCTTCTGCATATTTTGGATTGGGAGAGACCAAAAAACAGAAAGAAGATGAGATGAGGGCAAAGGAACTGGAGAAGCAATGAATTTACTCGTTCCCCGGTGATAGAACAAAATACGGTAAATGATACCTCTGAGGGATAATATACCGTCAAAGAGATTTCCCTTCGTAACATACTTCTTCATCTTTATAAATGTTGCTCTCTTTATATATGAGCTCACCCTTGGGAAATTTACGAATATTTTTGTAGGCAAGTATGGATGCATTCCTTATGAGATAACACGAGCGAGGGATATTGAGCCTTTCATAGGTATACCCGTATATTTTACTCTTCTCTCGTCCATGTTTTTGCATGGTTCCTGGTTGCATCTCATCGGTAATATGCTCTTTCTCTTTATCTTTGGCGACAATGTGGAAGACTGGTGGGGACACAGAAGATACCTCCTGATGTACATCTTATTCGGACTTATTGCCGCAGTCTTGCAAATACTTGTATCGCCGAACTCCAGAGTGCCATTTATCGGTGCATCCGGTGCGATTGCGGGTATTATGGGGAGTTATTTTTTTCTCTATCCTCACGCAAAGGTGAATGTCATCCTCATTTTTTTCTTCCTCGTGAGGATTGTATGGATACCCGCATTTCTATTTCTCGGCTTCTGGATATTATTGCAAATTTTATTTGGGTTTCTCACTCCCCCTTCGAGCTCAAATATCGCATTCTTCGCGCATATAGGTGGTTTCTTCGCTGGTCTCTTTCTCACCCGCTGGAAGGTACGAAAGAAATTGAAGGGATGGAAATAATAACATCAAAATGCAAAATGCAAATATCAAAATTATAGCCACACCTGCCTGCCGCCTATTCAGGTCGTATGACAGGCCGGGATTACACCAATTTTCAGCCACAGATTCTACGAATTAGACAGATAAGTCCATATGGAAAAAAATAAATAAATTAAATCCGTGAAATCCGTGTCAATCAGCGAAATCCGTGGCTCTTTTTGAGTTTTTATTTAAAATTTTGCATTTTGATATTTGATTTTTGATATTGTTTGCGGTCTCTTGTCTTAAGTCTATAGTCTTTCTTTTTGCATTTTAATATTTGATTTTTAATCTTACTACGGGGGGTTTTGTGAGTAAAATAAAGGACATATACGCAAGAGAAATACTGGATTCGAGAGGCAATCCCACAATAGAGGTGGATTGCTTGCTTGAAACCGAAATAATGGGCAGGGCGCAGGTCCCATCTGGCGCATCCACGGGAGAATATGAAGCGCTGGAACTCCGTGATAATGATAAAAATAGATACGGAGGTAAGGGTGTCTTGAGGGCAGTTGAGAATGTAAATCAGATAATAAAGAAAGAGATCATCGGTATGGATGCCCTCTATCAGAGTGAACTGGACCATAAGTTAATAGCACTCGATGGAACAGAGAACAAATCAAATCTTGGGGCAAATGCAATACTCGGGGTATCAATTGCCGCTGCCTCAGCAGAAGCGAACGAACTCGATCTTCCACTATTCAGGTATCTTGGGGGTCTAACACACGAAATAATTCCAGTGCCCATGTTAAATGTAATAAATGGCGGATTACACGCCGATAACAATCTTGACATTCAGGAGTTTATGATAGTGCCAGCGGGTGCTCCCACATTCAGAGAAGCAATGAGGATGTCCAGCGAGACATTTCATACCCTGAAAAAACTTGTTATGGAGAGAGGCTATTCCACAAATGTTGGGGACGAGGGGGGATTTGCCCCAAATCTATCGAGGAATGCAGAGGCAATAGAACTTATACTTCGCGCCATAGAAAAGGCGGGTTACAAACCGGGTGAGGATATATGGGTTGCTCTCGATGCGGCAGCGTCTTCATTCGAGAACGAGGGGACTTATAAGTTCGAAGGAAAGAATCTGGACAGTGAAGATGTGATAGACATATATGAAAACTGGTGTAAAAAGTATCCCATTATCTCAATAGAAGACGGCCTCTCTGAAAACGACTGGCGGGGATGGGTCGCACTCGTAAAAAAACTGGGCAGAAAAGTCCAAATTGTCGGTGACGATATCTTCGTCACCGATGTGAAAAAGTTAAAGAGGGGAATTGAAGAGAAGGCAGCCAACTCCATACTCATAAAACTGAACCAGATAGGCACACTTACAGAGACACTTGAGGCGATAGATGTGGCGAAGAAAGCGGGCTTCACCGCCGTCATTTCGCATCGCTCGGGCGAAACTGAAAGCGTGATAATATCCCACCTCGCCGTTGGGGCTGGGACGGGACTCATAAAATCCGGCGCGCCGTCAAGGAGTGAGAGGGTGGCCAAATACAACGAACTTATGCGTATAGAAGAGGAACTCGGAAGCGGGGCAGAATATCCAGGTTATCTTGCATTCTACTCCATCGGATAAAGACAGTGATCGGTAACCAGTGACCGGTTATCAGGTCTTTCACGAGGATCTCTTTCTATCTCTTTAGTTCCCTGTTGAAAAAGAAAAAATAAACAGGGATTGCCTGACGGTAGGCAGGTAAGTGAACACAAAGTGTCTTTAACGGGATACAAATACCAACTTATTTAAGGGTGTTAGACATTGAGGTGGGACTTTTATTGAATTTTTGCGGGAAATCATGTTAATCTGCGTTTACCCTGTTAAATAAAACACTGTCGGAGACTTCTCTTCACTTAATTTTGTAATTATTTAACGGGGTGAATCTGCGTCCTAAAAATAACAAAAAAAATTGTGGGGGCGGGATTCGAACCCGCGACCTTCAGGTTATGGGCCTGACGAGCTACCACTGCTCTACCCCACGTTGAGTATTATAACACATAATTTCCACTTTGTCAAGAAAAAAATTACCACAGAGTGCACAGAGAATCTTTGCTAAAAAAGAACAAAAACTCTGTGCTCTCCTTTCTACCTGTCCATACGGATGCCGTGCATCGGTAGACAGGCAAACTCAAGATCTATTCAATCTCAATTATTCTAAACAAATAAAAATAGCTCAAACATTTGAGCACACAGAGGATAATTTGTGAAAAGCGAAGAGTGAAGGGCGAGAAGCGAACATTCTCATCTCTCATCTCTCTTCCCTCTTCTGTCTTCTTCCCTCCGTGTCCTCTGTGGTATAGTTTCCTATGCAATCAAGAAAAAAATTTAGAGTTACAATAAATTGGACGCAGTTAAACGCAGATTCACACAGAAAGACACGGACAGATTAGAAATAAAAAATTCTGAAATAAAAATAATCAGTAAGTATCAGCGTTCACCCCGTTAAATAGCTGAAAAATAAACGCCAGAGTATCACTATAAAATGATTTTATTTAACGGGGTAAATCTGCGTCCAAAAAAGGAAATGAATGAACTTGTTTCGATAATTGTCCCCGCATACAATGAGGAGGAGAATATAAAACCTCTCGTTGATGCGGTGGATAGTATGATGAAGGAGAGTGGTCTCCACTGTGAGCTCTTAATAGTGGATGACGGAAGCACAGACAAAACTTATCGTATTGCAAATGAAGTCACCGAGGGGAGAAAGAATATAAAGGTCATAAGGCATAGCCGCAACCAGGGAAAAACACGGGCAATTCTCTCAGGGCTCGATGCATCCTCTGGTGAGTATATTGCCATCCTCGATGCAGACCTGCAGTATAGTCCCTCCGATATTCCCCTTATGGTAGAGAAATTGAGACCGGGTTGCGATATAGTTACAGGCTGGAAGGAAGGAAGATACAAAAAAAGATTTGTCTCTTCAACCTACAACTGGTTATCAAGGATTTTATTTCATATTCCAATCCATGACCAGAACTCAATGAAGGTTATGCGAAGAGATGTGATTGAAAATATAAACCTTCGTAAGGACTGGCACAGATATATAGTGGCTCTGGCAGTGGATAAGGGATACAAGGTATCCGAGGTAAGGGTAAAGCTACACCCTCGAAAGTTTGGCAAGGCAAAATATCAGGGTAAGGGTAGGGTAGCAATAGGGGTTCTTGACCTCATTGCAGTGAAGTTCCAAATATCGTTTATGAGGAAACCAATGCTTCTTTTCGGCTCAATTGGCGGGGGATTGCTTCTCGCCGCATCGATCATAGGAATTGTCGCGCTCTACTTGCGGTTCGGGCTTGAGAGAGGTTATCGACCACTTCTCTATTTGGTTATTTTTCTTGGGCTGAGTGGGCTTATACTATTTATTTTTGGGTTCCTTGCCGAGGCAATCGCCGGTATTAGAGACGAAATAAAAACACTGAAAAGGAATAAATGAACAGATTCAAGGTGAGTGGTTACCTGTCTGAAATAGTGGGAGAATGCAATGGGATATAAAAGAAGGAAAATTACTCATAATGTAGCTTCCTTTTTCACAGTGTTAAAAAAGAGCTTAGAAGGGGATAGGGAAGTTCTTTTTGCATATATTTTTGGTTCCTATGGGAGAGGAAAACCATCTCCCCTTTCTGATGTCGATATAGCGGTATATCTTGACGATGATAGCGATTTATTCTCTAAAAAACTGGAACTTATGGGCAATGCCAGTGAAATATTAAAGACAGACGAAGTGGATATTGTGATTTTGAATGAATCACCGTTATCTCTTGCTCACAGTGTGCTCAAAACAGGGAAACTCCTTTTCTGTAAATATGAAAAGAAGCGTGTCGAGTTTGAGACAAGAGCAAATATACTATATTGCGACGCTGAACCCTTGAGAAAAACAGCATCAGAAAGTCTCATAAAAAGGATAAAAGAGGGGAGATATGGAACTTAATAATGTGATACAAAAAAGACTCGAAAAATTGGAGCAACATCCTGTATGGATATATTTCCATGGACATTGAAAAAACCCATGGATATTTGAAGGAGATTGACAAGATAAAAAAGTTCGCATCTTATATAGTAGATTTTCTGCTTAGCAGAAGTAAATGAGGAAAAACTTTTTGTTATAGGCACTCGGGATTTGCCTAATTCGTGGTATTCGTGTTTAGAATTTTATCCGTTAGCTAACGGATTGATATGTCCATACGGATCCCGAGGATAGTTTTGATTTTTTGGGGGTTTTGTAGACTTTTCCACAGGATTCTTCGAAGTGAACTTTGTGGTTCGAAGAATGCTGTGCATTGGTATTTTACATAATAAGATAGGACAGGGGGTGTATGATACGGGCGGCGTACTATCTATATTAACATTGTACAGGGAGATAAAAAGAAACCCATGAAAAAACTTTTTGTCACAGGCACTCCAGTAACAGGTAAAGATCTTGTTGGACGGAAGGAAGAGATAAGAGAGATTAAGCACCTTCTACAAAATGGGCAAGGTGCGGTTTTGATTGCCCCAAGGAGATTTGGCAAAACCTCTGTTGCTTTAACAGCTTTGCAAGAGCTTCAAAAAGATGGTTATCTTATAGCTGATGTTGATCTGTTTACTATTACCAATAAGAGAAGATTAGCCGAAAGTATAGTCGAGAAAACTTTGGAAAATAAAAAGGTATTGGGGATTATCAGGAAGATAAAGAAAAGCGTTTCAGAGGCTTTTAAGAATGTTGAAATCAAACAAGTAATAGAAAATTATGAATTTGTATTAAAGTTTACGGAATCCTCTATAGACACTTACGAAGTCCTGGAATCTTCGCTTGATTTTCCACAAAAATTTGCCCAAAAGGAGGGCAAACCGCTTTGCTTTTTTTATGATGAATTTGGTGATATTGCGAAATTTGATGGTGAAGACATAATAAAGTTAATGAGAGGTAAATTTCAACTTCACTCTAATGTGTGTTACTTATTTGCAGGGAGTCATGAATCTTTGATGAAGGAACTATTTGCAAAAGAGAGGAGCGCTTTTTATAAGTTTTGTAAAATCATCTATCTTGGGGAAATTGCTTTCTCTGATTTTACCCCATACATTAGAAAAAAATTCAAGGAGGAAGGTCTTTTCATAGCAGACAATGTTATAAAAAAGATTCTCGAAAGAACAAAAGGCCACCCTTACTATACACAGCTCCTCTGCAGGTCTATCCATTATTTACTTAAAGGAGAGAAGACTACCATAGAGAACCGTGACATAGAAATGGGATATGAGGATGCTATTGCTTCCGAGAAACCATACTTAGAAAAACTATGGGAAGAGTTAAAAGAAGCTCTTGCACAACTTGAGGTCTTATTAAGAATTGCCTCCGGAGAAAAGAGACTCTACTCAAATAAAAATAAAGTGAATGTTGCAAGATCCATAAATGCCCTTTCCACTAAAGGGCTAATAAGAAAAACAGGCGGGAGAGCTTACAGTATAACCGATCCTTTCTTTGAAGAGTTTTTGAGGAGAAACAGATAGGACAGGGGGTGTATGATACGGGCGGCGTATGCTTAATATATTTTCAAATTTACCTATCGGTAGACAGGATGGAGAATAAAGTCAAGAAAGATTTGAGGTTATAACGACCTTGACTTCTGGGATTAGGTCTATTTCCGTTCGGTGTAAAATTTAACACCAATTATGGGGAATAAGATTAAAAAGATTGTGCAAGAAATTGAGGAGGTGAATCTGGCCTGCCTTTTTGGTTATTTTCCTCGGGTTGTGTGGACTTTCGCTCTTTGCCTTAGGTTTCCTTGCCGAGGCAATCGCCGGTATTAGAGATGAAATAAGACAATTGAGAAGGAGCAAGAGCTCATAAAGGCTTATTTGTTTTCAAGAGAAGTGGGGGAGAATTTTAAAATGAAAGTTTTAGTTGATGTGAATCATCCTGCTCATGTGCATCTTTTTAAAAATCTGTCCTGGGAATTAGAAAAAAGAGGGCATTGTGTTCTCTGGACCGCCAGAACCAGAGATGTTGTTCAAAATCTGCTGGATTATTATGGCTTTAAATACAAAATGCTTACGAAAGCACAAAAGGGAATTGTTAGGCTTGGAAAGGAACTTCTAGAGCGTGATTTTAAGATGCTTAGGTTAGTCAAAGACTTTCAGCCAGATATAATGATGGGAACATCTGTGTGCATAACTCATGTAGGAAAGGCAAAAAATATCCCATCAATTTTTTGGGAGGAGGACAACCAAGACATTAGAAAACTTTCCATAATAGCCTATCCATTTGCAGATGTAATTTGCACACCTGACTGTTTTGAACAAAACTTCGGGGGAAAGCATGTGAAGTACCCCAGTTACCACGAATTAGCATATCTTCACCCCAATCGGTTTTCATCTAATCCCACTGTGCTTAAAAAATTAAAATTAAAAAAATTTGAACCTTATTTTATTTTGCGATTCGTTTCATTTAAAGCAAGCCATGATACAAGAGAATCTGGAATATCTGTTGAAACGGGGCTTAAACTAATTAAACTTCTTTCTAAGTACGGAAAGGTATTTGTCAATTCAGAAATACAACTTCCCGAAGATATAGAAAAATACAGAATTACTGTAGCTCCTCATGAACTTCATGACGCCCTTTATTACGCCACAATGTGCATTGGAGACTCCCAAACGGTAATAGCGGAGGCTGCTGTCTTGGGAACACCCGCAATTAGATGTAATACCTATGTGGGTTATCCGGGAAAGGTTCCCTATCTCGACGAATTGGAATACAAATATGGTTTGACATACGGATTTCGTCCAAGTGACGAAGATAAAATGTTACATAAAATTTTAAAACTCCTGAGTAATCCCAGTTTAAAGCAAGAATGGCAAGAAAAAAGGGAAGAGATGCTGAAGGATAAAATAGATTTAACAGACTGGATGGTAGAGTTTTTAGAGAATTATCCTGAGAGTTTTAAGGACTATAAAAGAAAACTCGAATGAATAGAAAAATAAGAGTACTGTTTGTCTATCGATCTTTGCAGACATTCGTTAAAAGGGACTTAAAGATCCTCAAGAAACATTTTGATGTAAAAGTTATACACTACCTGGGTCCTAAATCACTTCCAATAATTTGGTTTAAGATACTAAAGGGTACTTTATGGGCAGATGTAACATTTTGCTGGTTTGCTAATGTTCATGCCTTTTTGGCTATCGTATTTTCAAAGATGTTCGGGAAGAAATCAATTGTAATAACAGGAGGATACGATGTAGCGAAGGTGCCGGAGATAGGATATGGATTAATGAGTAACCACATAGCTAATTTTCTTCCTAAATGCTCGTTCAATCTCGCCGACAGAGTACTACCTTTTTCTAATTCGGCGAAGGGCGAAGTATTGAGACATAGCCATGCAAATTTTAGAAAAATCAGAACAGTGTACCTTGGCCTTGATTGCGAGAGATATAAACCTGAGGGTAAGAAGGATACCGGCTTGATCATAACAGTTAGCCGTGTAAACAATTCCAATTTGAAAAGAAAGGGATTAGAAACATTTGTCAAATCTGCTAATTTTTTACCAGAAGCCAGATTTGTATTGATCGGAGAACATGCGGATAATTCAATAAATTATTTGAAGTCAATTGCTTGTCCAAATGTTAAATTCACAAATTTCGTTTCTTCCGAGGAACTGTTAAATTATTTTCAAAAAGCGAAGGTATATGTTCAAGTCTCAGCACATGAGGGGTTTGGACTCTCCTTAGCAGAAGCGATGCTTTGTGGGTGTGTACCGGTGGTTTCGAGGAGAGGAGCAATACCAGAAGTAGTCGGTGACACTGGCTTTTATGTCCCTTACGGAAATCCATGGGCAACCGCCGAGGCAATAAGAAAGGCATTAAAATCTGACAAAGGAAAAGAAGCCAAAAAAAGAATTCAAAGCATATTTCCTTTGGAGAGAAGGGAAAGAAAATTGGTTCGGACAATAAAAGACGTATTAAAATAGAACAAATCAGACAGGGTACAATAGGCGAAGTAGTTAACTTGACGTTAACGTCCAAGTAATTGTTTTAAAGCGAATTATTGATAAAATTAACAACCTACAAGGAGGAATTATGATGAGGGTACTGATTACGGGTATTACGGGATTTGTAGGAAGCCATCTTGCAGACCATTTGCTACAAATACCTGGGGTTAACGTCTATGGGATGGCAAGATGGCGTAGTAGGACTGAAAATATTGAACATATAAAAGATAAGATTAGACTGTTTGAATGTGACATTCGAGACGCATCGTCAGTTAAGAGTGTTATTAAGGAAGTAAACCCAGAAAAGATCTTTCACCTTGCTGCTCAAAGCTTTGTTCCTTCCTCCTGGAACGCGCCAGCTGAAACCTTATTCACTAATATCATAGGTGAGTTAAATATTCTTGAAGCAATACGACAGATGGAGATTAATCCTGTGATTCACCTTGCTGGTTCCAGCGAAGAATATGGAATGGCCTATGAAAACGAAGTACCAATAAAGGAAACCAATCCTTTACGGCCGCTAAGTCCCTATGGAGTTAGCAAGGTAGCCCAGGATCTTCTGGGATACCAATATTACAAGAGCTATGGATTAAACATAATTAGGACAAGAGCTTTTAACCATACAGGGCCAAGACGCGGAGAGGTATTTGTGTGCTCAGACTTTGCTAAACAGATAGCGGAGATAGAGAAGGAATTAAAGAAGCCCGTACTGCATGTGGGAAATCTTGAGGCCAAAAGAGATTTTAGTGATGTAAGGGATATTGTAAGAGCATATTGGCTTGCTACAGAACGTTGTACTCCAGGAGAAGTCTATAATATTTGCTCTGGTACATCTTATGCTATAAAGGAAATCTTAGATATATTATTATCTTATGCCAAAGTGAGCATAAAGGTAGTACAAGACCCAGCACGAATGCGGCCCTCTGATGTACCTGTCTTAGGTGGAGATAGCACCAAGTTTAGAGAAAAAACCGGCTGGAAGTCAGAAATACCATTTGAACAAACCTTGAAGGATACCATAGACTACTGGCGGGAAAAGGTTAAAGTTCCCGTTGAATGGAGGAAAACATGAATAAAAAGGAGTTCTATCAAGAAAAGGCGAGGGAGTATTTTGACAGGACGAGTCTTTTAAGATATGAAATGGCAGTTAAGTTAGCCACCATACAGAATAACAGTACAGTATGCGATATTGGTTGCAATTGTGGACAGATGCAGATAATTTTTGAAAAATTAGGGGTCAATTGCAAATATTACGGTATAGATATTGCCAAAGAAGTAGTAAAGGAAGCAAAAATATGTGGAAATGGCAATTTTGTAGTTTGCGACATAATGCAAGAACTTCCCTTCTCTAAAGCCCAGTTTGATTATGTATTTTGCTTGGAGGTGATTGAACATGTTGAAAATCCCAGTTTATTAATAAGGGAAATAAGAAGAATTCTGAAGGATAAAGGAATGCTAATCCTGTCAACTCCCAACCCATACCGGTGGAGTGAAATACTTGCCAATTTACTGAAGTTGCCCGAAAGAGCAGGGCATATTTCGTCCTTTACTTTTCAGACCCTACGCGGTCTGTTGGGATTCTGTAACTTTGAGATAGTGAGTAGTCGTGGAACGTATGCTTTATTCCCTCCTGTTAGACGGTATCTTAAAGCAAATAAGTATTTCATTATTAGAACTAATAGATTTTTCCTCACAAACTCTTCTATCTATAAGATACGCAAGCGTAAATGAATGCCCCAAGAGCCACTCTCACAAAGCAGACGATCTGGATAGGTGGAGCAACAGCTTTTACGGCACTATCAGAATTCATATTTGTGCCCATCTTCACTAAACTGTTCGGCAGCGAAACTTATGGAGTATGGGTTACCTATATTACGATTGTTCAACTAATAACCCCAATAACTTTATTAGGCTTAAATGGCGCTTTTATAAGGTTCACTGCAGGAGTTGAGGATAAGGAGGAGATAAGAGAAAATTTTTACTCGGCATTTGTAATAATATTTGCTTTTTCTCTCGTTGTATCTATATTGCTCTCGTTAATCTCAAGTCACTTACCTCCAAGGCTCTTTGGCAAAGAATCGGGAGCTCATGAACTCATCAAAGTGGGCAGCTTCTTGATATTCTCATGGGCGCTTCAGCTTCTTGTTCTAAGCTATTATCGGGCTTTTCTCAGAATGAGGAAATACGCTCTTTTGATAATGGCTCAGACTTCCCTTGAGATATTGGCAGTTTTATTTTTGGCACTGCATGGGTACAAACTAATCACGATTGTCTCTTCCTTCATAGCAATTAGATTTGCTATCTTTATTCTATGCTATACGGGAATCGTAAAAGAAATTGGAATTAAAGCTCCTGATTTTAGTAATATAAAGCCTTATTTGTACTATGGATTACCACTGATAGTCTCCTCAGCCCTTGTATGGATCGTTAAACTTAGCGATAGATTAATTATTAAATATTTTTTAGATTTCTCCGCAGTAGGAATATACTCTGCGGCTTATAACATTGCGAGTATCGTAACCTTATACTCAGTGACCTTGCAGGGGGGCTTGGCTCCCACTCTAGCGACCCTTTGGAATCAAAACAAAATCGAAAAAGCAAGAGAGAAGTTATCCCTTTCATTAAAATATTTTCTTCTTTTCGCAATTCCTTCATGCTTTGGCTTACTTGCACTCTCAAAAGAAATTCTCAGGGTATTTACAAGACCAGAATTTATTGAAAAAGGCTACCTAATAATTCCTATAGTGGGTTTTGCGATAACTTGCTATGGTATTTATTTTCTGTCAGCAAACGTATTAGGCTTAGTAAAGAAGACATACCTTATAACGATAATTTTGGGAGTAGGAGCACTGATAAATGTCGTATTAAACTTTTTATTGATACCGAGGATCAATATCTTAGGCGCAGCAATCGCAACCTTAATTGCTTTTATCTTTATGGCATTTGTCATGGTATTGACTGCCCATAAGTATTTAGAATTTGGCTTAAATCCAAATTTTATTGTAAAGTCTATACTCGCGTCAGGGATTATGGCTTTTATAATCAGCCAGTTATATGTCTCAAATCTCTCGACACTCATCTTTGCTGTGCTTGTAGGAGTTGTGGTTTATGGGATTTTGATTTTTTTGTTAAGGGGAATAACTAAAGAAGAGATAATGAATCTGAAGAGTAGTTTTTTAAAATGAAGATTAAGCGTATAAAGGAATAGATTATGAAGAAAGCGGTAAAGAAAAGAACAACTGAAGAGTCCTTTAAGGTTATCGGTGATAAATTCTCCGAAGCTACTTTAAATAAGATAGCCATCGCAATTCTTTTCATCCTGCCCCTTATATATTTTGCTCCGTTTCTGTCGGGGAGCAAGATGATAGCGGGTTCAGATTGGCTTCTCGGTGCTCCAAATGCCTCCTGGGCTGCTTCGTACATAAAATCCTATCACAGTATCCCCATGTGGCGTCCACACTTCTTTGGTGGATTACCGGCAATATCGTCGCCTTCGGGAGGGCCGTTTGGTCTTACACCTCTATTAAGACTCATCTTTCCCATACACATTACTCTTACCTACAGTTTCGTCATCTATCTTTTTCTTGCCGGTCTTGGGACTTATCTATATCTGAAGGAACTGAAAATGTCAACCTATGTCGCCCTTTTAGGTGGAATTATTTATATGTTTGCAGGAAATCTTATGTCCACACCTTACGGAGGACACCCGTCAAGATGCGGTGCCGCCGCCCTTTTCCCGCTGTCTTTGCTATTCCTACACAAGGGACTTTCTTATAAACGGCTCCCGTATTTCCTCTTTGCGGGTGCTATCGTTGGATTCTCTTTCCACGAGACCCATTTCCAGATGGTGTATTACTCACTGATATTCGCGGGATTCTATACACTCTTCTGGCTCATCTGGCACAGGAAAAAGAATGGCTGGAAGCAGAATTCCAAACTCATTGGCTTTGGTGCATTGGGTATAATTCTTATGGTTGGTCTCGTCGCAGTACTGTGGCTTCCCGTTTACAAAACACTCTCCACCGGAGGGAGGGGAATTACGAAGGGATACGAGTATGCAACTTCCTGGGCAATGCCAACCTCTGAACTTCTAGATTTGCTCGTGCCAGATTTCTCCGGATTATTGAATAACTACTGGGGAGGGAATTATTTCAAACTTCATACAGAATACCTCGGTATACTTCCACTCCTTTTGTTCGGAATTGCAATTATCTGGAGATGGAAAAAAGACAAATTCGTAAGATTTTTTACGGGCACCACTATAGTTACCGTTATATTTGCACTTGGAGAACATACCCCCCTATATCGTATACCCTACTATTTACTTCCGGGTATAAAGAAATTCAGGGGACCATCGATGGTTTTTTACCTTACCGCTTTTGGTATCGCCGTCCTTGCAGCCCTTGGAATACAGGCGCTCCTTGAAATGCAAAACGCAAAACGCAAAATGAAAAATGAAAAAGGGAATCTTGCCATCTATTTGTCGGCAGTATTTTGTGCTGTCGCCATCTTTGCGATTTATTGCTCGGTCGGAAGAGAATCTGTACTTTCATTTCTGAAGGGACATTTCCAGCCCACTCTTCTGGCAAATTATGGCCCCGGACTTACCCAGCAGAAATTGCAGAACCTCTATCAGAATTATCCAAACTTCATCGGGGGATTGGGTAAAGCTCTCCTGTTAATAGCTATAAATTCTGTGCTCATTCTCCTTCTTTTTACAAAGAAATTAAAACTCGGTATCTTCACTTTAATTGCCATCTCAGTCCTTCTCCTTGATACCTGGAGCATTGAAAAAAAATTTCTAAAGGATGTTCCACCCCCCAATAAGTACTACGCCGCCGATGGCGTGGCAAACTTTCTCAAAAGAGATAAATCTCATTACAGGGTATTTCCCCTCTATTATGAACACGCACAGGACTCCTACCTTATATATTATAATATTTACAGCCTTGGGGGTTATGTCCCCAATCCACTTCAGCGATATCAGGATTTGATTGGTGCTGGAACGAGTGTTATGTTCACCCCACCAAACCTGGTGAAATATAGAAATATACTCGATATTTTAAACGCTAAATATGTCATAGATGTATGGATACCGGAAGATTTATCACAATACGATGAGAAAACACAAAAAAAGATAGAAAACTTTAAAATTAATTTTGAGAGGCGATGGAATATCAATTGGGAAGATGCCCATAAGGGATTGGAGCTTGCTTATAAAGATAGATACGGTCACGCCGTGTATAAAAACAATACTGCCTTTTCAAGGGCATGGATAGCCCACGAGTTCGAGGTTTTACCCAAAGAACAGGTAATTGAAGAATTAAAAAAAACAGATTTTAATCCCAGAACCACTGTACTTCTCGAAGAAAAGCCGGGTCTCGAAATCCGAAATCCGAAATCCGAAATCCGAAATCATGAAGGGGTAAGGATCGTTGAATACACCGCCAATAAAATAATATGTGAGGCGATACTTACTTCTCCGGGATTTCTCGTCCTTTCTGAAAACTGGCATCCGGACTGGAAGGCTTATGTTGATGGCAAGGAGACCAAAATATATATTGCAGACTACACCCTGAGGTCTGTTTATCTTGATAAGGGAAAGCACACGGTTGAATTCGTATACAAATCCCGTCCGTTTGAAATGGGTGCGGTAATTTCGTTTTTGTCATTTCTCCTTTTACTTGGCACAATCGTTTTTTGGGTTAAAAGCCAAAAAATAGAAGACCACACTAAAGATTGAATTATAAGACTTACCAAAAATGTTTGAGGTGAAGAAAACCATCCTGCCAAAATAGGAGAATATGATGGGAATATTGAATCTCTTCATAGGGGTATTTCTCCTGGGTTCGGGAGCGGGCACTCCGGCTTTCGATAACCCGAGAGTAGCCTGGCACTATAATACTGGCGCAGTCATAATGGGTTCTCCGGCGGTAGCTAACATGGATGACGCTCATCCCGGCTCAGAAATTGTGATCGGAAATACTGCGGGAGAAGTATTCTGTCTCAGTAGTTATGGGACCTTAATATGGAGAAAATCTTTTATGTCTTACTATAGGTTCATTCATCCTGCCATAGTAGACATAGACGATGACGGCATCCCGGAGGTGTTGATTTACAGTCGAACGGATGATAGTCAAGGGTGTCTCTTTTGTTTAAACAATGATGGTTCTGAAAGATGGAGATTGAACACTCATAATTATTACTATCATGTCGGTTTAGCTGTAGCCAATATAGATACACTGGGCACCCCAGAGATTTTAGTTGGGAGCAGCAATGGCATTGTTTACTGTCTGAACGACAGCGGTGGTATCAAATGGACATATTCAGCCGGGGGTTGTATAGCAGCTCCAATGGTAGCTAATATTGATGGACAAGAAACACCAGAAGTGATATTTGGAAGTAATGATGGAAAATTATGCTGTTTAGATTGCCAGGGTAATCTTGAATGGGAAACGCGGCTTGATATTGGCATAAGTGGCACCGCAATAGCCGATGTAGACCTCGATGGAGAGCCAGAACTTATAGTGATTACTGAGAGTCATCTTGGTAATAGTGGTGTATGTTGTATCAAACCTGACGGCAGTATAAAATGGAGCAAAGAAATCATCACATACAACGCATCGGGATTATCTATGGCAGCTATAGATGACATCAACAACGATTCCTATCCGGAGATTGTCGTCTTTTCGAACTCTTATACAGACTCAAAGGACTCCATCTTTGCGCTACAGGATGACGGTGACAGTGCCAGAGTAGTCTGGGTAGCAGGGGCTGCAGACTGGATAGGTGGTTCGTCAACAATACCCGTTATCTATGACCTGGATGGAAATGGAGTAAAAGAGGTGATATGGGAAGGCACAGAATACTTAAGGATATACGATGGCTCTGATGGTGGTGTATTATACGAGAATACCGACCTCTATTCCCCTACAGCTCACGAGCACCCCGCGATAGCAGACATCGATGGGGACGGTCATGCTGATATAATAACCATCTATAGAAACAGCGAGATTGCGGTACTGAAGTGTGATGACTGGATTGAGTGCAGAGATCAATTTTCATGCTATACATATCATATTACCAATATTAATGACGACCTCAGTGTGCCGAGAATTGAGCCGAATCTATGGGAAACTCACAACAGCTGGTTATCACAGGGATTCTTGCCCTATGGAACTATTATAGTTAGACCCGATCAGTCGGATTCTGTGCTGCCCGATTCAACGAGAGAGTATACGCTTATGGTGATTAACAGAACGGATTCATCAGATGTTATTAACATTTCGGCTTCTGGGACAAAACCCGAGTGGAAGAGAGAAATATACGATTCAACGGGCACAGATACCCTGTGCGATACCAACGGCGATGGAGTTCCCGACATAGACTCCCTCTCTCCCGACGATACGGCACGGATTCTGGTAAAAATAACCCCACCATCCGATGCCCTCTATGGAGATACCGACACCACGATAGTTACGGGCAGCCTGTCACATGACCCAACGGTGAGGGACCATGCGACGCTCACAACGACGGTGGAGAGACTGGTTTCGGTGAATATTGAGCCCCCCTCGAGTGATTCAACACAGCCGGGTGAGACGGTAAGATATTATCTCTGGGTCAGAAATGAGGGAAATTCAACAGACTGTATAGATATAACAGCAACGAGCAGTTGGGATACAAAAATTTTTGACTGTACGGGTATAGACACACTGACAGACACTGATGGTGACGGAATCCAGGATGTGGGAACTGTCATCCCCGGTGAGGCGAAAAGTATCTTCATCGATGTCACCCCACCTCAGGATGTGCTTCTCGGTGAAGTCGATACGGCAGTTGTTTATGCAAGGTCATCCATTGATACCTCGGTGAGTGACAGTGTCTCGCTGATTACAAAAGTATATGGTGACATCGGTGTCATCATAGAGCCCGATACCTCAGATTCCACATATCCCCAGGAGATGATAGAGTATCAGCTTTATGTAACGAATGTCGGTAAATACCTAGATGTGGTCGACATAGAAACCATGCATACGGAAGAATGGGATTTCTCACTCGTCGACAGACAGGGTAATGAACTCTGTGATACCGATGGGGATGGAAGGATAGATGTGGGCAGTCTGGAAACGGGTGAGACCACCCTGATAAAATTCGAGGTGACACCCCCTCCTTCACTTCGGGCGGGCTTGGAGGATACGAGTGTGATATATGCGATATCCTCCCTCGATACAGCAAGAATGGACAGCGCGGCCGTCACAACCAGGATAAGGAGGATCGTCGACATAGTCCTTGAAACAGATGTCCCATCAGACAGCGTAGCTCCACTTGAGACCATTTTTTATCCGTTCAGGGTTATAAACCTGGGCAATGGAGACGACACGGTCGACCTCTCAATCTCCGATGCATCACAGGGGTGGGAGTATGTTATCTACAAGGATGATGTCGCTTTAGAGGACCACAACAATAACACCATACCCGATGTGATTGTGCCAATGTATGGAGAGGAAGAATTGCAGTTAAAGGTTACGCCTCCTCTAACGGTAGCATACACAGAAGACACCGTGAAACTCACTGGGATATCCTCCGTCGATACATCTGTCAGGGATTCTCTCCTATTCATCACGGTTGTAAGAGCATCTCCCTCAATATCCATTGAGCCCGATATGGAAGGTTATCTATACACGGGCGAGACGAAGGAATATGTCCTCACGGTCTCATGCGGCAACATCGGCGATACGATCTCCCTCTCCCCCACACCCCTGCCGGACGGATGGGTGGGAGCCCTGTATTACGAGGGAGAAGAGATGGAGGATATAAATGGGGATGGACTTCTCGACCTCGGGTACCTGTCATCCTTCGAAGAGAGGAAT
>DFBT01000110.1:27200-27770 GCA_002366725.1 Caldifarciminota bacterium UBA3073 | reverse complement strand
CAGAATCCCGCCCTGCAACCGGCGGACCTGATGAATCTATATCCCGCATACTCCATCGCCTGCATAATTGTCAGACCTGCCGGAACCCTGTATGCCCTTCCCATTATGTATATCGTTACCCAGTGCTCTATATCCTTTTCATCAATTCCGGTGGTAACCGCCTTGTTT
Source organism: Caldifarciminota bacterium UBA3073 (assembly GCA_002366725.1). GTDB lineage: Bacteria > Hydrothermota > UBA3073 > UBA3073 > UBA3073 > UBA3073. Next base: position 27,602 of record DFBT01000110.1, on the reverse strand, counting down.
GCCTCGGCTATTCTGTCCATAATGCTTTTTTGCTCCCCCATAATTCCTCCAGTAATTATTATCCGGTGAAAACTGCTTTCAATGGTGTAATTTTTTAGGACGCAGATAAACGCACCTGCCTGCCGTCAGGCAGGGATTACCAAGATTTTTTATATTTCTTTTTCTGCGATTATCAAATGCCTTTCTTCTGATCTCCGGTTCAGGCCCAAAATTAAATAAAAGACCCACCTCAATGTCTGTCGCCCTCAAATAGTTTAATAATTGTGCCTCGTTCTCTTCCACCAACTTTTTTGTTGCTTTAATTTCCACTATAACTTTATCATCCACCAATATGTCAGCACAATATTCTCCTATAATTTCTCCATTGTCATAATATACCTTTATAGGAGCTTGTGCCTTTGT
>DFBT01000110.1:3152-27081 GCA_002366725.1 Caldifarciminota bacterium UBA3073 | reverse complement strand
ACCCCGTTAAATAACTTGAAATAAATACCAAGATGTTGTTGCAAGGCGATTCTATTTAACGGGGTAAATCTGTCCCGCTTTCAGACGGGATCCCGCTAACGGCGGGACGTGCATCCCTGCCTGCCGGCAGGCAGGTGCGTCCTAATTACATAAAAATTAGATTAAATCCAGCTTTGGGAATATTTTGTTTATATCACGCGCAAAGGGACTCGCCAACAATTTCTCCCTATCTCCCACACAATCTTCAAGGGAGGTGTCGAAATCTATTTCTTCCAAAAACATCACACCTAATTTTTCTATCTCATCCCTTATCCACGGAGAGTCTTTTACTTTCATATTCTCAATCACACCGATAATTGGAACTTTTGCCTCCTTCAGCATCTCCAGTGTCTTCTTAACGGTTTCTAACGCCAGCTTTGACGGTGTTGTGACCACAAGAAATTCAATCCTCTTTAACAACCTGATCACATCGAGCGTTGTGTCTCCAATCCCCGGCGGCATATCGATAATCAAAAAATCAAGCTTTCCCCATCGCGTAATAGCCAGGAGTTCTATTATTGAGTTGGATATGTCTATTCCCCTCGCCATCAGTGGATTGTCTTCAGCGTAATATACAATTGACATAAACCTGATACCGCTAACCTCCGGGGGGATGATGCCCTTCTCTTCCTCCGGGTAAACCCCTTTTATTCCCAATATCAGATGACAGGAAGGACCGTAAAAATCCAGATCGAGAAGCCCAACCCGGTAACTCATCTTTGCCAACGACAACGAAAGAATAGAGGCAGTTGAACTTTTGCCGATTCCTCCTTTACCGCCCGAAACGGCAATGAGCCTACCTACATTTTCCAATCTGTGCGCAATGATAGTTAATCTGGGATCCACCGCATAAAATTAAAAATCAAAAATTAAATATCAAATTTTTGGGTACCTATTCCACATTTCACCTAACACCCTGAAGGGTGTCACTCCAACTAATCAACTACAACTGACACATTTCGCATTTAACCTTTCACACCCTTCATTCCATTCCCTCAATGGATGATATCCATACCCCACGGCCTTTTACTATTTCAAAGTCCCTGCTCCCACACCCGGGACACTTCATATAGACATGCGACATCTCGGGTATAAAATGTATTGATTCCGCCTCAACATCGTCAAGTTTGCTCAACATATCACCGAATTTCCATTCTTTTCCGCAAACCTTACACCTCAGAACCGCTTTCTCCCTTTCGAACTTAAACTCCGTCTTCTTAAAGATAGATGCGGGTTTTATGATTTCCCGAAGGGCAAACTTAAATATCTCCTCGTCTATCTGTTGTAATTCACCGAGCGTTATTACAACCCTGGTTATCTCTTTAACTTTTTTTTCTTTTGACACCTTGACCGCGGTGTCTATAACTCCCTCAGCTAATGCCCATTCATGCATAGTTCAAATCCCTCTTCTTGTTACTCTTGGGTTAACATATTCTTGGAAGTTGAGTCCCCACGGGCATATCTACAATTCTCGTTCCACCTATCTCCGTTTTTAGACACACCCTTCCCTCTGGAGACTCGATTATCTCGCCAATGATCTGTGACCCCATTCCCAGGGGATGAACACGCATCACATCGAGTACCTTGGAGGCGTCTTCACGCCCGACTATAATAACTACCTTTCCCTCATTTGCAAGATAGAGTGGGTCGAATCCGAGCAGGGAACATACTCCTTTAACTTCTTCCCTAACGGGTATTGTACCCTCATCAATGATAACACCAAAATCTCTTTCCTCCACTATCTCGTTCAGGGTAGTGGCAAGTCCTCCCCTTGTGGGGTCTCTCATAAATTTTATTTTCCCTGAGGTGGTTAAAACATGCGAAATCAAATCTGCCAGGGGCGCACAATCGCTCTCAAGCTTCAAATTCAGCCCGAGTTCTCCCCTCGCCGATATAATGGCGATCTCGTGATCGCCAATCGTACCGTTTATGAGAATTTTATCACCTATCTCAATATCTTGCGGCAAAGTATAGTTACAAATCCCTATTCCCGATGTGTTGATAAAGATGCCGTCTCCCTTTCCATGTTCCACCACCTTCGTATCTCCCGTAACGACGATTACCCCCGCGGTTCGAGCAGCCTCTGCCAATGACCGGGTAATTCTGTCCAAGGACTCGCCGTCGAACCCCTCTTCAACAACATAAGCACAGGAAATATACAATGGTTTGGCGCCCACAACGGCAAGGTCATTCACGGTTCCATATACTGCAAGCTTACCTATGTCACCGCCCGGGTAGAACAGAGGCTTAATCACATGAGAGTCGGTAGTGAATGCAAGCCTGGTTCCGTTCAAGTTCAAAACAGCAGAGTCGGCGAGTGCCGAAAGTATCGGATTCTTAAACTCGGTTGAAAAGTGATTCTTTATTAAATCGTGTGTAAGCTTTCCACCACTTCCGTGAGCTAACGAAATATGCCAATTACCGCTGCTCTCTTTCATATACAGTACCTTGTTATTTTTGGACGCAGATTAACGCAGATTTTCGCCGTAGAATTTAACCTGAAGTCGGCAAGTGAGCTCGGTGCCACATCAGGCAAAGAATTGTTGTTTTTGCAAAAGCGAGCTTTTGCACTCCATTTATTTACGACAGAGATTGGAGTGCCCCGCCTTGGCGGGGCTAACAATGAACAGCAGTATTTCACCATTCCGCACTTACCGAATCCGTGTTTAAATAAAGCATCCTAAAAAACCCCACGTATTTTATATGTCAATTCTTTATATAGATAATCCTCTTTTTCATCTGCGGCCATCTGCATCTCCTTATCTGCGGCTATCTGCGTCCCCTATCGGCGGTCATCTGCGTACTTATAATACGCCGCACAGGTTCCCTCGAAGGAAACCATACAGGGACCCGCCGGATTCTCGGGGGTACAAATTGTCCCAAATAGGGCGCAATCTAAAGGAGAAGATACACCCCGTAAAACTTCGCCGCACAGGCAAGCGGGATTTTCTCTCGTCTCTTCCACCTCTACCTCGAAGTTGCACAGGGCATCGAATTCCCCGTATTCCCCTCTTATTTTGAGTCCACTATCCGGGATAACACCGAGCCCCCTCCACTCGCTATCGCAGACCTCGAATATCTCGTTCACCAGATCTTTCGCCAATTGATTGCCATTCTGTCTTACCGACCTTTTGTAACAATTTTCGACCGCAGGATTTCCACTATTTACCTGCTCTACGAGCCGAAGGATGGCGTAAAGAATATCCGTGGGTTCAAACCCCGCTATGGCACACGGAACTCCATAGTCTTCTGCAATAAACCCGTAAGGTTTCTCGCCTATTATAACGGAGACATGGCCCGGGAGCAGAAACCCGTTGATCTTCGTCTCTCCGCTGTCGAGGATTGCCCTTATCGCCGGTGGAATGAGCTTATGTGCGGGTAACACGAAGTAATTCCTAAGACCTCTCTGAGACGAATCCTTTATGGAAGACGCCACCGTGGGGGTGGTTGTCTCGAAGCCGATACCGAGAAACAGCACCTTCTTATCAGGATTTCTCTCGGCAATTTCCACGGCATCTCTTACAGAATAAACGACCCTTACATCGGCACCCCCGCCATGTTCCCGCTGGAGCGACGAAGACGACCCGGGAACCCTCATCATGTCACCAAAACTGCTTACACAGACTCCATTTAACCTGGCAATTGCTATTGCATGATCGATCGTGCGGTTCGGGGTTACACAAACGGGACATCCCGGTCCGGAGAGCACCCTGATGTTTTCCGGGAGTAAATCTTTGATACCGTTTCTAAAAATCGACATCGTGTGCGTCCCGCATACCTCCATAAAGGTTAGTTTCGCCCCCGTAGATTTCTTTCCGATCTCTTCTGCAAGTGTATCACATATCTCTCTATCGTAAAACTCGTCAATGTACTTCATCTTTTCCCGTCCATAAATTCCCGCAACAAATCCAGTGTTTCTTCCGCCTCCTTTGTATCCAGTTTTTGAATGCCAAAACCCGCGTGTAGTATAACATAGTCGCCGATCTCAACATCTTCGAGCAGTTGCAGGTCGACCTCGCGTCTGACGCCACCGATCTCTGCCACGCCCTGTGTGCCCTTCTTCTCTATCACTTTTGCAGGTATTGCCAAACACATAATGAAAAAACAAAATCCCAATTTCTAATTTCTAAATCCCAAATCCACAGGATCCTGCGGACAAATTCCAAATCCCAAATTCTAATGCTTGAAATTTGGAAAATTGAAATTTAGATATTGTCCATACGGATCTTGAGATTTAGTGTTTAGGATTTCGGATTTAGGATTTATTATACTTACTTTTTGTTTTTTTATTTTTGCGATTGCTATTGCCACCTGACCAAGGGAGATTCCGCCGTCATTCACGGGAATCCTGTGGGGAATGTATACCTTAAATCCCCCATCCCGTAGCCGATTCACAACCCGTCCCAGTAATATCATATTCTGGAAGACCCCGCCGGAAAGGACAACCCTACCCAGGTGTAGTTCCTGTCTCATCCTATCACACATGTTTACAACCATATCGGCTACCGTGCTGTGGAATCGTGACGCAATTATATCGAGCGGGATGTTATCTTTTAAATCCCCGACGATTCCAGAAAAGATACCATCTGGTTTGATGATGTTTTCTTCGACTTCGTATACATAGGGAGAGTGGTATTCGTTTGACGCCGCGTTCTCCAACTCTATAGCCGCCTGTGCTTCATAGGTGGAAAATCCGCAAATGCCCAGAAGGGCTGACACGGCATCGAATAATCTACCAATACTTGAGGTAAGGGGAGAATTGATGTCGTGTTCCATCGAATTTTTTAATACCCTCCATTTTTTCTTATCCATACCATCTGTAAATTCTATTCCGAGTTTGAGAAAATCATCGCCATAAATACGCCAGAGATAGCAGGCAGCCATTCTCCAGGGTTCTCTTATTGCCTGAACTCCTCCGGGCATCGGAACATATTGCAAATGAGCCATCCTTTTAAATCGCGAGTAATCCGCAACGAGAAACTCACCTCCCCATAAATTCCCATCGGTACCGTAACCCAATCCATCAAAAGCCACCCCGATTACCTTTCCATCTATTCTATTATCTGCCATGCAGGACGCGATATGGGCGTGGTGATGTTGAACACCCACGGCAAGCAACTTCGGATTGCGAGCCAGAAGCTCCCCCGCGTATTTGGTTGACAGGTACTCGGGATGAAGGTCATAGGCTATAACGGTCGGGTATATTGAGAAAATGTGCTCGAAGTGCTGAATTCCTTCCTCGAAGGCAAGAAGCACCTCCAAATTCTCCAGGTCTCCTATATAGTGGGACAAGAAGGCATAATTGTCTTTTGCGAGGCAGAATGTATTTTTCAATTCTGCGCCACAGGCTAAAATATGCTGTTCGGAATTGGAAGGTAACTCAATGGGCTCGGGGACATATCCTCTCGACCTGCGGATGGTGACCTCTCTACCCTCAAACACCCCGACCAGTGAATCGTCACATCTCGTATGAATTTTGCGGTTGTGCGTCAGGAAATAGTCGGCAATATTTTTCAGGTGAGTTACAGCATCGCCATTTTTATAAGAGACGGGTTCATCGGAAATGTTGCCACTCGTCATAACGAGGACGGATGGAGCATCCGGTGGATTAAACAGCAGGTGATGAATGGGTGTATATGGAAGCATGAAGCCGAGATATTTATTTTTCGGTGCAATTCCCCGTATATCCTTCTTTTTTGTGAGGAGAACTATGGGACGCCTCGGTGAGAGCAATAGCTTTTTCTCCATCGAAGAAACCTCACAGTACCTATTTATTACCTTCAAATCTTTCGACATCAGGGCAAATGGTTTGCTGTCCCGCGACTTTCTCGAACGTAAATTTCTCACCGCTTCTTCGTTCAGTGCGTCACAGGCGAGATGAAACCCTCCCAATCCCTTGATGGCAACAATTTTTCCATCCTTAAGCAGCCTTATCGCTTCCTTTATCGCCTTCTTTTCCCTGCCTTTGGTCTCCAATTCCAAAGCCCCCACCAATTCTACCTCCGGACCACATTCCGAACAGGCATTGGGTTGGGCGTGAAACCTGCGATCAAGGGGATTCTCATATTCCTCCCGACAACTATCGCACATCGAGAATTCACACATCGTTGTTCTGGGTCTATCATACGGTACATCGCGGATGATGGTGAATCTCGGCCCGCAATTGGTGCAGTTTATGAAAGGATATTGGAAACGACGGTCGGAGGGGTTGAACAACTCGGCAAGACATTCATCGCAGGTGGCTATGTCGGGAGAGACGAGGACATCTCGGTTGTCATTAAAGGCACTCTTGCCAATGGAAAACCTAAGATATCCCACTTTGGGATGGTTCTCATACCATACTCCGTCGATCCTGGAAAGGGGGGGAGATTTTGACTCCAATTCCCGAAGGAACTCATTGAGGTAGTTCTCCTCTCCCTCGACCTCGATAAGTACCCCATTTTCATTATTCTGTACAAATCCCGTCAGGTTGTGGCTGGTTGCGAGCCTATAGACAAAAGGACGAAAGCCCACCCCCTGAACTACACCTTTAACCAATATTTGAAGTGCCTTCCGCATTTTCTTCTCTTAAAATAACCCCCATCTGCCGACTCACGCACATTTTATCACCTCCATTATCTCATCCACGATCTCCGGGAGCCTCGTCTCCACTTTCTTGGTACAGCATTCGCCGAATGTCGTGTTGTCTTCCACCTCTATAGCATAGATTTCAATGATTTCGGGTATTTTATAGCCCACTCTTTTCCCCAACTCAACTGCGGTTGCGAAATCCACACCGTGAGAAGACGACAGATGTGAAGCAAAATTTAAATCCCTCAATGATAACTTACAGACATCGCCGGGTTTACCCTTTCCCGTTTTTATCGAATCTATGAGTATCAACCTCTCGTATCCGGCAATCTCATCCAGGGTAGACAGCCCCTCAATACTCGCCCATTTGACCTCGAAATATCCCTTCCCCAGTCTGCTCTTGAGCTCCATCGCCACCCTCATCCCGACACCATCGTCTGAGAGAATGGGGTTTCCTATTCCGAGCACCAAGGTTTTCATCTCCTGAGTGTTTTTATCACTTCGCCGTCTTTGTTGCGAATCTTAATCTCGAGCGGCATCTTTCCCGGAAGTGAATGTGTCGCACATGCGAGACAGGGGTCGTAAGCCCGAAATGCCATCTCCACCATATTGAGAAGTCTGTCAGAGACCTCACCGTGATTTATAAGCAACTTTGCAGCGCGCTCAACCGACATACAGATGGCGGCGGCGTTATTCTGCGTGGCAACTATGAGATTGACATCGGTTAAAATTCCTCTCTCGTCGGTTTTATAATGGTGAATAAGTGTTCCCCTCGGAGCTTCAACCACACCGATGCCCTCGTCGGGTGCTTCGGTTGGGATGTTCCTCACATCCGGGTCGGTAAGCTCGGGGTCTTCTGCAAGTTCAAGCATACGCTCTGCCCCGTAGAGCATTTCGATGAGTCTCGCCCAGTGGAATGCAAGTGTATTGTGTACGGGCTTGCTCCCGAGAACATCGTACATCTTCTCGTACGCCCCCTGAGCAAGTGAGGTTGCCATTCCATCGGCAACATTGAGTCGGGCAAGGGGAGCAACCCTGAAGACACCACTCTCTTTACCGTCTATAAATCCTTTCCAGCCGATGGCTTTGAGAGAAGAGAACTTCGTATAGCTCCACGGTTCCACATGCTCTTCAATATGACTAAGATAGTCGTGTCCGTTAAATTTCACAAACTCTTCGCCATCGGGGTCAATAACCCTCACATTGCCATCGTAGAAATTTACTCTATTTTGGGCATCTACAAGCCCCATATAGTAAGTTCTATGTTTATAGACATCTCCTGAAATGAGGTCAAGATACTTTTTATTCTTGATTACCCTATCATCAAACAGTTTGAGTGCTAACTGGGCAACCTCAATTAAATAATTTGCAGACTCTTTAATCCCCGCTCTATCTTCCTCTTTCAGTGCCTTTGATACACCTCCCGGTAATCCACAAACGGGACAGACGGGCTTCCCTCCGATAAGTTTCAGGATTTCACGGCATCTCTTTCTCCCCTCAATAATCTTCTTTCCAATCTCAAGCCCTACCTGTGATATAACACCAAGAATGTTTCTCTGGGATGCGGGTGCATCCAGTCCAACGATAAAGTCCGGTGCTCCGAGGAAGAAGAAATGGAGCATATGATCCTCTATCACGAAGGCAGAATACATAAGTTCCCTGATCTTCCTGGCAGGCGGGGTTGGTTCAACCTGAAATAGGTCGTCCAGTGCCTTTGTTGCAGCCATATGATGTGCCGTGGGGCACACACCACATATCCTCGATGTTATCCTCGGCATCTCCTCAACAGCCCTACCCTCACAAAACTTCTCAAACCCGCGCAATTCGGGTACCTGGAAGAACGCACGGTCCACATTGCCCGCGTCGTTCAGGAAGATCTCTATCTTCCCGTGACCTTCGAGTCTCGTTATCGGGTCAATAGTAATTCGTCTCATTCGATCTCCTTACATTTACCTTTTTCTCTTGAGCAGTGAATACGGCAGAGAAAACCTGTAAAATGTTCCAGCCGGGTCAACGATCTGCTTTATCAAATCCCGAACATCTTCATCACTCGTGTTTTCTTCGTCTTCAACTCCAAGTATCGACGCAATAAATGAGATGCCTTTGGCACCTTGATCTATCGCCGCTTTTGTCGGTCCCATACATCCACGACAGGGCATATTGGCATTTATGCAACATTCGCCACATCCTGAACGCGTCACGGGACCGAGACATATAACACCCTGTGCAAGGAAACACTTTTCCGGGTCGAGCTTTATCTCATGAGGCCTCTTTATCTCCTTTATTGACAACTTGTCGGGCTTCGAGTCGGCAAGCGGGCAGGTATCGCACAGTGCCTTATCGGGTGCCAAAACACTTCCCTTTTTCGGCAACTTATTCTTCAGTATTGCGTCTATTGCATCTGTAATTAACTCGGGAGCGGGGGGACATCCCGGCAGGTAATAATCAACGGGTATTACCTGGTCAAGTGCGCTAACTGTGTCGTAGAATTCGGGCAGATTCAATTTGTAACCGTCCACCTTCGACTCCATCTTCGGCAATATGTGTTCGGGATTTTTCACCGTTGGAACACTTTCATATACCCTTTCGAATATATCTTTTCTCCTCCAGAAGTTTGCGAGTCCCGGTATGCCGCCCAGATGGGCACAAGAACCAAACGCAATTACCGTTTTTGATTTTTTACTAAGCAATTCAGCCATCTCCCTCTGCTCGCTCGACCTTATGGCGCCGTTTATAAAACTGACATCTATTTCCCCTTTCCCCATGGATCTGACATCCGCATACTTGAAGTCAAGAGCCACCGGCCAGAAGACTATATCCACCGCAGCTGTGAGGTCGAGTATTTTTTCGTTCAGGTCGATCACCGCCTCCTCGCAGCCGCCACAGGATGCACACCAATAAAATGCAAATTTCGGTTTACCCATATTTACCGCCAATCATTAATTTGTATAAAACTAACCACAAAGTACTCAGAGAAAAAAGAGATACTTCAACTTCCTGTCACTACCCATCCCATTAGAAAAAACTCTATTTCGAACCGCAGAGCACGCGGAGAACCCATGGTCATTCCATCTTATACATGCGAACTCTGCAACTTCTGCAGTTGCCGCTCCAAAATTCACTTGATGCCGTCAATCGGTCCCAATTTTTTTATGGTTCCGATAAATTCATCGATCGTCTTGACAAACTTCCCACCCTCACTGGCAGATATCCACTCGCATCGCAATCTCTTTCTATCTATACCGAATTGCTCGAGCACCTCTTCCAACAAAAGCATCCGTCGTCTGGTCTTATAATTTCCATTAACATAGTGACAATCGCCGGGATGACAGCCCGTCACAAGCACGCCGTCTGCGCCCTTTGCAAATGCATCGAGTATAAACTCCGGGTCAATACGGCCCGAACACATCGTACGTATCACCACGAATTGCGGATTTGCTGTCATTCTCGATGTCCCAGCAAGGTCTGCGGCTGCATAGGAACACCACCTGCAGCAAAAGACTACAACATTTGGTTCGAAATCTTGCATAAGCGCTTCCAAAAGGTCATTTAACCACGAGACAGCACGGTTTCTACCATTCTGATTACCTGTTTGTCGTCGAGATTTCTCTGTTGGCAGGCACCCGCCGGACAGCCCGCGATACAGCTACCACAACCCTCACACAGTATCTCCTTCACCGTAGCTATCCTTTTGCCCTCTTTAATTTCCAATTCCCTTGCATCATACGGGCAAAGTGAAATGCATACACCACAGCCACTGCACAGGTCTTCATCAACCCATGCAACCATCGGGTCGTGGGAGAGTTCTTTCTGTCCGAACATCTCAAGAACCTTGCTGGATGCAGCTGAAGCCTGTGCCACCGTGTCTGGTATATCCTTGGGTGCATGAGCGCATCCCGCAATAAATATACCGGGTGTCAGGCTCTCCACGGGCCGCAATTTTGGATGTGCCTCGGTCAGAAAACCGTTTGCATCCGTCTGTATTTTAAGTTTCTTCGTCAGTTCATCCACACCCGATGATGGGCAAATCGCCATACCGAGCACAACGAGGTCGCATCTCAACTCTATTGGCATTCCCGCCAGCGTATCCGCCGACAGCAGAACCAGTTCGCCGTTATCCTCGTATATCTTGGAAACCTTGCCCCTAATGTAGGTTACATGGTCTTCTTCCTGTGCACGCTGTACGAACTCTTCATATCCCTTTCCATCCGAGCGAATATCTATATAAAAGATTATGGGCTGTCCATCTGGCACACGATGTTTGTAGAGCATCGCATGTTTTGCAAGATACATGCAGCAAACTTTTGAGCAGTAGGGCTTGTGTAGCTCGGGGTCACGGGAACCCACACAACTTACAAATGCAACTCGCCTCGGTATTTGTCCATCCGACGGACGACGAATCTCTCCATTTGTTGGTCCCGATGCGGAGAGCAACCGCTCAAATTGTAGCCCATCTACCACATCTTTGTATCTTCCGGCTCCGTATTCACCAATATTCTGCACACCGTAAACTTCATAACCAGTTGCAACGACTATCGCGCCAACCTCCTCCTCTACGAAATCATCCTCCTCATCAAACTTTATTGCGTCGAGGTCACAAACCTTCTCACATACACGACATTTGCCGGTTTTGAAATACCTGCAGTGTTCTCTATCTATCACGGGTTTGTTCGGCACTGCCTGTGGAAATGGAACATATATCGCCTTACGAGGTGCAAGGCCCTGCTCAAATTCAGAGGCAACCTTTGTTGGACATTTCTCTATACACAGCCCGCATCCCACACATTTCGACCAATCAACATAGGATGCCTTCAATCTAATTTTTACCTTGAAATTACCCACATAGCCGGATACATCGTCAATCTCCGCATAGTTATAAAGCTTAATATTCTTGTGCTGTGCAACCTCAACCATCTTCGGGGTCAGTATACACTGTGAACAATCAAGTGTGGGAAAGGTTTCGGAGAGCTGCGCCATATGTCCACCAATCGATGATGATTTCTCGACGAGTATTACCTGATACCCCGCATTCGCTATATCGAGGGCGGATTGTATCCCGGCGATACCGCCACCGATAACAAGTGCACGCTTTGTTATCGGCACGGAGAGAGGGGTGAGTTCTTCGTTGAGTTTCACCTTCTCAACGATTGTCTTTATAATCTTAATTGCTTTTTTTGTCGCCTTATCCACATCTTTGTGTATCCAGCTGCAGTGCTCTCGTATATTTGCCATCTCACAGCGGTATGGGTTGAGTCCGGAAAGTGCTGTGACATTCCTGAAGGTAAGTTCGTGCAGTGTCGGCGAACATGCCGCCACAACAACTCCAGTGAGATTCTTCTCTTTTATGCGGGCTCTGATCATACCCTGCCCGGGGTCTGAACACATATATTCGTAATCCTCGGCGTGCACAACCCCGGGATATTCCTTTATTGCCTCAACTACCCTCTCAATTTGAACTGTCGAGGCGATATTGATCCCACAGTGACAGACAAAAACACCGATACGCTGTTTCATGGTGTGTATGCTTCCCTCAATTCCAAAAGACTGCAATCAAGGCTAATGTAATTGTGTAAAAAGCCAAAAAACGGTAGTCGCAACCTTCAGTGGTTGTGCAAAAACAACTGTTGCACAGCATCTCATACGAGCCGTAGGGCCGTATGGAAAGGATTTTATATAAATGGTAGCACTATGCCCCGCACCTAATAGGTGCGAGGGTATGCAATAGTGCTCCATAAAAGGCTGACGCCTTAATTCCAGGAGTTAATCCGTTGCACAGCATCCGTATGGAAAGGATTTTACGCCTTAACTCCGTCACAATCGACATTAAAAGTTCTCCTGCAAAAGTGGAACGGGGTCTATATAATTCAGGTCAAACCCCAGGGACTTTCTTTTTACATTAAATGCCCTGCCCATAATCTGTGTGAAGTATACCACGGGCATTTCCTCAAAATCGTAGTACTTATCCTTCACATCTTTCTGCCTTCTATCGAGATTGAACTGACAGAGTGGACAACTCGTGGCAATTATATTCGCGCCAAAAGACCTCGCAGAGTTAATTATCTTGTAAGTTCTCTCCACCACGAGGTCTACCGCATTTACGGTATTATATGAACCACAGCACTCGTTTTTATAAGGGAAATCCACGGTATCTATCCCCAAAGAAGTAAACAGATCCTCAAGGATGGTCGGATTTTCTGCATTATCGATTGCCGAATTTTGAGGTCTCAAGAGCAGGCATCCGTAATAGGATGCCACCTTGAGGTTCGAGAGCTTGTTCTTAACCTTTTTACCAATATTATCAAATCCTATTTCTTCCTTCAATAATGTGAGAAGATGCAGGACCTCTACATCGCCGTTGTAGTCTATTTCCCTGTCCATAAAATTGTTGATTTTGTCTCTCGATTCCTCATCTTCCTTAAAAAACTCATTTGCCTGTTTGAGTGTGTTATAGCACATTGAACACAGAGTAACCACCCTATCGTCACCATTACTCTGCTCCTTTACCCTTATCAAGTTTCTGATCGGTGCAACCTTATGCATCAGATCATCAGATGCGAGCGAATAGACTGTTCCACAGCAATTCCATCTTTCGAGTTCCACGAGGTCGACTCCGAGCACCTTCAGCGACGCCACCGCCGAATCTTCAAAATTCTTTGCGCTCGTCTTGAGCGTACAGCCTGGATAGTATAATACCTTCATATTTTCCAAAATTATGCGTTAAGAAACCACGAGACGATAAACATCCTTATATCAAATATTAAAATGTAAATATCAAAATTATCCGCAGGATCCGTATGGACAATTCAAAAATAAAAAAGAGGAGAGAGAGTGTATCATATTTTTGCATTTTTATATGTCATTTTGATTTTTGACATTTGCTTTTTGATTTTTCAGTGAAGTTCTGTGTTCATCTGTGGTTAATGCATAGCATGGGATTACGCTGTCTGTTTTCTGAAATTTGCAACCAGGGCGATTTGGGGAAGTATAAATATGTCTTCCTCCTTGATCTCTTTTATTTTCATGTAATCGAGGTTCTCCCTTAAATTAACCTGTCTCAATGCCTCCATTATCTTTGAGAGATCAATTCCCCGGGGACACCGGACCGTGCACATATAGCAGGAGGCACATATCCATATTGTGTTACATTGTAAAGCAAGCTCAGGTAGTCCAATTTGAAGCAACCTTATGACCTGATTGGGAAGCATATCCATTTGGGCTACACTCGGACAACCACCCGAACACTTCCCGCACTGATAACAGGCGTCAAGGTTTTGCCCTGAAAGTTCCGAAATTTTATCCACCAATTCAGCCATAATCTTAAGATGTTCTTGTTTCTGCCGCTATCAACTCATAGAGACCGGAAAGCAACTTTTCTCCGACTTCTTTATTTTTCGGGGTCGGCTTTATGCCGATGATTACAGTTTTTATTCCCCAATTTGCTAAATACTCAGCCATAAAATTTAAGGACAGGGAATGAGTTGAGATACCCTGGAGAGCCAACTCCCCGGGCATCAAAATTTTCATATCCCCTTCATTCTCAAAGTAAACCACATCCACGATTATCAAAGTTTCAATTTTCCTGCCTATTATCTCGTGAAGATAATTTTCCGGCGCCACACCACAATCAATGAATCTATCGGGATATATCTTCTCTCCCTTTCTCGCCAACTCCACACCGATCCTGTCAATTTCCTTCAGTTCATTGCCGACGCCGGCTATCAAGAAATTAGTTCCATTTACAATAGATTTAATTTTTGATATTTGATTTTTAAATTTCTTATAGGGAGTCATAGAGTATTACCCTGTGTTTACATCTCGGACAGAGTATGGTAAACAGGTCCTGTCGTTTGTCAAATGAGACCTTCTTCTCAACTTCTTCCACAATCCCCAACTCTTTCAAACTCATAATTACAAACCCCATATTGGCTGCTCCCTTTTCTTCTAACTGGTCCATTAACCATAATATATGTTTTTTGGTTGCGATTGGTCTTCCACAGTTTTCACAAACGATCAGTTCTCTCTCAACCGATTCGACCAGGTCTTTTCTATCGTACACAGCCATGGCAAATTCCGGAACCATCTTAATACCGTTTCCACAGGTACAGACCCTTTCACACTCGCCACAGGTTATACACCTATCGAAATATCTTACGACCCTTCTCTTTCTATTTTCAACATCATCGACAATTTCAATCGCCCCCGGAGGACAGACCTCCATACATGCAGTACAACCCAGGCACTCATCCTGAAATTCGGGTTTTCCCCGATACCCGGGATGGAACTCCGCCTTTCCGTATGGATATCTTACGGTTGCTGCCCTTGTAAATATATTCTTAAAAGCCTCCCTCAGTTCTCTCAGCTTTGGATACCGCATAGTAAAATTAAAAATTAAGTATTAAAAATCAAAAATATCACCGCCGTTGGCGGGATCCCGCTATGGCGGGACATATTAAAATGCAAAAATAACAGCAATGCTGTCATTGCGAGTCCCGATTTTATCGGGACGAAGCAATCCCAATATGAGATTCCTTGCTTTGCTCGGAATGACCCTCTGGGTCAATTTTTGATTTTTGCATTTTTTCTGTCCTCTTCGTACCTATCACACACAGATCTCTTCCAGAGTTTCGTACCGGATTTGTGCGCACCCCTCGCCAGGGCATGGGAAGCGGTTGCCGAGGTGAAAAATATTAAAATTACAGCCAGTAGAGCCTTCACCCCGAGCGAGTTGAATCCGACAAGCACACACACACCTATCAATATACCCCAGGTTCCAACGGTCACACCCTTCGTTGCCGCCTGCAATCTGTTATACACATCGGGGAGCCTGATGAGTCCAATGCAACCAAACACATCAAAGGCAACTCCAATACCTATTAATATAATACCTATAATTTCTCTCATTTTCTGTTGAGTTAATTGAGTTAATTAAGTTAATTCACTCATCAAACTTTTTCCCTTCTAAGTACTTTGCGAGCGCAATGGTGCCGATGAACGACAGGAATACCCATGCCAACGAAATATCTATGAGAAACTCTCTTTCGAGTTTTACGGCAAGAAGGGTGCATACACCCACCACCAGAATCCCCATAATGTCTATCGCAACCATTCTGTCCGCCAATGTCGGGCCAAGTGCGACCCTCAAGAGACACAGGAAACATAAGCCAAGTAGTATTATAATCAAAACACTCACTCGAATATCCTCACGAGAAATCTTTCAAATTTTTTCACGATTATTCTCGTGGCGTTCTCCTCATCTTGAGCATAAACTTTTATCCAATGTATATACAGATACTCATCCCTGATGTCCACCGAGAGCGTACCGGGTGTCATTGTTATCGAATTGGCAAGGACCGTCCTGCCTATCTTGGACTTCAGCACCGTTCTTACCCTTACGATACCCGGTTCGATGGGCATTTTGGGGTGGAGCACCCTGTAAGCAACATCCACATTTGCTTTTAGACACTGCCAGGCAAAAAAAGGCATATACAATACGATAAGCCAGAAATACCTCTGGGGTTCAAACCATTTTATAGGTCTTTGAGAAAACCTCTTTCCGAAGATAACGGTTACAAGCAGCGAGAAACCAGCCCCCACCAGAAGACTCTGGTAATTTAAAGTCCAGGTCAACAGAAGCCACAAAATGAATGAATCTATAAATAAGATAACTCTTCTCATAGCAAATCAAAAATATCCACAGGATCCGTATGGACATCTAAAAATGCAAAAACACTAACCACAGATTGCACAGATTTTCACAGATATCCCAGATTGAAATATTTTTTAAATCAGTGAAATCCCTGCCTGCCGGCAGGCAGGCGTGGCTTATTTTTAATTCTTGATCCGTCATTTTGATTTTTGCATTTTGATTTTTAATATGATATCAGTCCTGCGTATTCAATACCGTTTTTTAAAACTTCAACGGCGGGGGTTAAGAGAATATTTCTTAACTGTGGGATGAGAAGAAGCCCCATGCTTACACAAAGAACGGCAAGTATTATCATAGAAAATTTCATAAATCCGGGTACTTCTTTTGTCTCCCGTAGGTCTTCCCTCAACGGTCCAAAAAACACATCCCTCTGTACCTTCATGTAATAAGCCAGTGTAATTATACTTCCAACAATAGCCCAGATAGCAAAACCAAATCGGTTTGCAAACAAACAGGCGATAATGATTACCAACTTGCTCCAGAACCCGCTGAAGGGAGGAACCCCCGCAATAGACATAGAGGCAATGAATGAACTACCGCCCGTAACCGGCATCTTCCCGTTCAATCCTCCCAATTTTTGCATATCTCTCGTGCCGGTGGCATATACAACTGCCCCGGAATTCAAAAACAGAAGTGATTTAAATACCGAGTGATTTAAAAGGTGAAGCAGCCCACCCAAAATGCCTAATGGTGTTCCGAGGCCTATACCCAATATGATGTAACCCACCTGGGATATGCTTGAATATGCGAGAAGTCTCTTGAAATCCCTTTGACCGATAGCCAACAGACCACCCACCATCAACGAGATGGTCCCCAACACCATCAAAATATCCGACAAAACCGGGGTTATCCCGAATACATTGAATATGATGCGAATCAGGGCGTAAATTCCCAACACCTTTATTAATACCCCGGACAACATCGCCGATATGGGCGCGGGTGCCGATGGATGTGCATCGGGAAGCCAGGCATGAAATGGCATAATCGCCGCCTTCATTCCAAACCCCATAATAAACAGTGCACCTACAAAGACGACGGGGGCTGTACCCTTTGTGGCAAGTACTCTCGCCATATCAGCCATATTAAGTGTTCCTGTATATGAATACAGCAAGGCAATCCCAAAGAGTATAAAGCTCGATGCAATTGTACCCATAATCTGATATTTGAAGGCTGCCTCGAGCTCTTCTGCTCCGGTACCGAAGGCGACGAGTGAGTAGGAGGCAATGGAGGCAATTTCCAGAAATACAAATAGATTAAACATATCGCCGGATAATATAACTCCGTTCATACCGGCCAACATAAGCAGGAAAAGACAGTAATACCTGTTTTTTTCGGTGAACCTCTCCATATAATTTACCGAAAATATCGTCGCCATCAGGGCAACGAGATTCACGATGATGAGCATGAGGGTCGATAATCCATCCTTCACCCAGTATATACCGATAGGTATGCCGTTAACGGGTTCCCATCCCCCTATCTTATAAACGAGAGTTCCAAACCGAAGAAGCAGAAATGATATAACAAGAAGTGACAGGTTGATAAGATTAGCTAAAACATCTCCCACTCTCCTTGGTTTTATTAAGGAGAGGACAAATGCCCCAAAAAGCGGTAAACCGATAAATAATGGAAGAAAATACATTGTTAAATGTTAAATAGTTGATTAGTTGAATAGTTCATTAGACTCCGTCATTGTGTTTCTTGGTAATAAATGCATTCAACTGCGGCGCTAAATTCTCTACAATTCCCGTTAATTCTTCAAATTTTTTAGTGGCAAGTAATTTTCTTCTTAAAGCCCTATTTAGCCACCTTTTTGTCTCCCATAAAGAGCCGCGAGAGATATGCAAAAATCTAATTTGTTCTCTTATATGAAACCTACCCAGTGATTCTACAATATTTGCCCCAATAGAATCCGCAGCGTCTACAATTTGCATCCCCAAAGTGTTCTTAGCAAAGTAGTCCCATTTTATCACTTCATCCCAAATTTTATCTGCCAAGGTATCCGCCAATTGAACAATTCTTGATTTTTCAGGTCCTTTAAACATTTAACTAATTAACCAATTAACCAATCAACTAATTAACTAATCAACCAATCAACTATCCCCTCAACTTTCTTATCTTCTCAATATCAAATGTTCCGTATTTTTGATAAATTCTCACCGCTATCCCAACGAGCAGGGCTGTCGTGGCAAGTCCGATAACAATTGCCGTGAGAACCAATGCCTGCGGTAGGGGGTCAACAAATTTTACGTGCTCCGCACCCTTGAGCTCTATCGGAGGCATGCCTTCGCCCCTATAACCTATCAAGGCAAAGAACAGGAATAATGCATAGTCCATTATGCTGACCGAAATTATCATCTTGATAAGGTTTCTCTTTACCAAAACACCAAAGAGACCCACTAAGAAAAGTATGATTGGTAAAATGTACACCATAGTAAAATCAAAAATACCTGCCTACCGCCTATACAGGTCGTATGACAGGCAGGCATATTAAAATGCAAAAATAACAGCAATGCTGTCATTGCGAGGCCCGATTTTATCGGGACGAAGCAATCCCAATATGAGATTCCTCGCTTTGCTCGGAATGACACTCTGGGTCAATTTTTGATTTGTCCATACGGATCCCGCGGATATTTTTCATATTTGATTTTTTATTTTTTAATTTTCGTCTTTCTCGAACAGCACCAATGCCAGCAATATAGTGGAAATGGCTCCTCCAACCTCCACGGCGATTGCTATATTACAAACGGGTATGATGCCCGCACTAAATATCGTAAAGGGCAAACCTTTCCCCATAATATTGAGGAAAAATATTCCACCCACCACGAGCCCGAGGACAGCTACCAACCAGAAAAGTAGAATACCGGATGACTCCAACCTCGATGTGCTCTTTTTCTCCCCCTCAAGTTTTTCTCTCTCACCCCCATATGCCAGCACCAAAAGTACCACTGCCCCCGCTATAATGAGCCCTCCGGCAAAACCTCCTCCGGGTGTAAGATGTCCGTGGAGGGTAACATATATGCCGAAGACAATAATCAACGGAGCAAATATTCTCGATACTGTCTTTACGATCTCACTCATACCTTAGTAAAATCAAACATTAAATATCAAAAATCAAAAATACCTGCCTACCGCCTATACAGGTCGTATGACAGGCAGGCATATCAAAATGCAAAAATTATTTTCTCCCTTTAAGGGTTAAAATACTTGAAGCAAAAATATTAGAAAACTCGTCCAACTCTTTCAGAAACCAAGCGACTTCTTGTGATTTGGCTCGTTTGCTATCACGAAGTAATGCAAGCCATAACTTGCTTTCATTAGTTGATTTCAAAGATGTGTTAAAATAGTTAGTAAAATCTCTCTTGCTGCTCGCCGACTGTCCCTCAATATAGTTTCCAAGAATGCTCGTGCCACTCCGTAGTAATTGGTCGCCAATCCTCTTTGAAACATTGTCATTGGGCAATTTATCTATAAACTCTATGAGTCTTAATGTAAAGTTATACAGTCTCTTCTTAAACTCAATTTTTAATTTTTGATTTGTCCATACGGATCCCGCGGATATTTTTCATATTTGATATTTGATTTTTCATTTTTTTCTGCCTGTCTTTCTCAGAACCACCACAAGCCCCACAACGGCGGCGAACAAAACGGTTGCCTCTCCCAGGGTATCATATCCCCTGAGATTAAGTATAACGGCGGCGACGAGATTGGGCGCCCCCGTTTGTTCGAATCCCGATGCAATGTAGTCAGACGCCATTCTCAAAGCCGGGTGACCGAATCCCGGTAAGAACCCGGAGATTCTGACGAACATCAATAGAAAGATCGCAAAAAAACCAGCACCTCCAATATAAACTGGAATTCTGGCTAACTTCTTTTCTTCGGGGGTATCCTCTTCGGTTGTTTTTATAATCGCGGCAATGAGGATGATGAGAGACATAGTCTCCACAATAATCTGCACTATTGCCAGATCTGGGGCACCAAGGAACATAAAAGACAGGGCGAGACTGTATCCAACTATACCCATGGATATGACGGCAGCCATAAGATTTGGCAGTGAGATAGCCAGCATTGCACCCAGAATCATCAATATGCTCAGTAAATAAATCTCCAACATAGTTATATCAAAAATTAAATATTAAAAATCAACAATATCACCGCCGTTGGCGGGATCCTGCTATGGCGGGACATATCAAAATGCAAAAATGACAGCAATGCCGTCATTGCGAGTCCCGATTTTATCGGGGCGAAGCAATCCCAATATGAGATTCCTCGCTTTGCTCGGAATGACCCTCTGGGTCAATTTTTGATTTGTCCATACGGATCCTGTGGGTTTAGAATTTCGGATTTAGAATTTGTCATAACTACATTATCAACAGGATTATTGCCAATCCCACGGCTATCCAGAGTAAATAAAGCGGTAAAGAGCCCGTATGAACAAGCCTGAGCGGTCTCGAAAAGAAAAAGACCCATGTCCTCAGAATCTCGTAAATATCGAAGAATTTTCTCCTGGCCCAACCGTAAATCTTTCCAAATAAAGATATCTCGCTGACCGTCAGATAGAAATCCGCTCCCGAAACTCTCATATCGGGTGTAACCCTTTCGCCGCCTATGAATTCGGGGGTAACCCTCACCTTTACCCTCGAGATGCCATAAATCAGAAGCCCCAGAAGTATTCCAATAACTATCAATCCAGTTGCCAGTTCGGGCCTCCATACGCCAACCGTCTCAAATGGTAAAATCTTCCTGAATATTGGATTAATGATAAGGGGATAAGCAAAAATACCGAGAACTATACAGGCTATAGCAAGAATGAGCTGGGGCGCAATTAAGAGAATTGAAGAGCGATGAGTGATGAGAGATGAGAGAGAGGGTCTTCTCGCCAGAAATATTGCGTGGATAAGTTTTGCAAAGCTGGCGAATGTGAGAGCACTCCCAAATAACGCTGCAATCAAGCACAAAACGGGAACGAATGCATTACGAGTCCCAAATGTATTTATAACTCCCTGATACACCAACCATTTTGAAAAGAATCCGTTTAACGGAGGGACACCGGATATTGCCAGAGAGGCGGTCAGCATGGCGAAAAGAGTGAGGGGCATGTTCTTGGCAAGCCCGCCTAAACTATCCAGGTCGTCTGTTCCCCTGTTCCTTTCAACTCCGCCCAGCCCCAGAAACAGGCAGGATTTATATATTGAATTGTTCAACATATGAAAAAGGCCCCCGGCGATTCCTATGGGATTACCAGTCCCAATTCCAAGCACCATATATCCCACCTGTGAGATGGCGTGATAGGACAACAGTTTGCGGCCCGAATGCTGTATCATAGCCATAAACACGGCAAAGATTATCGTTAATGCACCAAAAATCATTAGAAAGGCCGAGAAACCGGGGGTAAGCCCGAAGATTGTAAGAACACACCTTGCAAGCAGGTAAATTCCAAGAAGTTTATCCAATGATGCCGGCAGGTAAGCTGTTACCGGAATGGGGGCAGCCGCGGCAGTGGGAGGAATCCATGTATGAAGCGGCATATTTCCCGCCTTTGCGAAAGAGGCAATGACAAAGCATATAAAGGAAATGGTAGCCAGCAGTGAATAGTGAGTGTTCAGGGAAATCTCCGTTATATTCAGTGTGTGGGTGAGTTGCCATAGGATACCAATTCCCAGGATTAAAAAACAATCTGACGCCCCAATGATTATGAGTGACTTCTTTGCTGCTTCATTGGCACCCTCTTTCCCCAGCTGTATCAACAGATAGAGGGTTACCCCCAGAAATCCCCAGAACACAAGTAGCATCAGGAGATTATCGGCAATCGCAACCGCAAAGGCAGAACCCAGTGTCAAAAAGAAGTAAGCAAAAAACTTATTCACATCCTCAATTGAGAATTTCTTATTCTCTATCTTTGATTTTTTATATTTGATATTTGATATTTTTGTATATCCCGCCCCATACAGAGAAATTATAAATCCAAAGAACCCGATTCCCAGGTAAATAAATCTCGAAAGCAAGTCCGTCATAAAATACTTCGATGCATAGGAGGGAACACTGTAATTAAAAAATAAGATTATCGCCAATACAAAATTGAGGATTCCTATTAATGGAGAAACCACTCTGGTGAATCCCTCCAATTTTTTGGGAAGGAAGAGAAGCACCACTCCCGCGATAAGACTTATTTCTATGGGCAACAAGATATCCATATCAAAAGTTAAAAATCAAATATCAAAACTACATATTAAAATGCAAAAATGTCTTTATACCCCTATATATTGGAAGACTCCAACTTATTTTTAATTTTTGGTCTGTCATTTTGATTTTTTATATTTGATTTTTGATTTTCTTTGTTTTCTCCTGTGATAGCTGTAGCAATTGTTTCCAGTTATATTTGACCTTTCCATCTTCAACCGCCTGCATTCTATCTGTGCAGCAATAACAGGGGTCTACTGCCGCCAGTGTTATACAGGCATCTGCAACATCTCCACCCACAACTGCCACTTCGTTAGACAGGACATTTAAATATGATGGAGCCCTTATCTTGTGTCTAAAAGGAGTATTACCACCGTCCGAGCGTACATAATGGAACACCTCTCCCCTCGGCGCCTCATAAGTCCCAATCCCCTCTCCGGGAGGTATCTCCCATACTTCATTCCATATCTCGCCCTCTTTCAGGTCACGAAGCCCATCGAGTGATTGAGTAATTATCTTCACGGATTCTAACATTTCGAGAATTCTCACAACTACCTTGGCGAAGACATCGCCCTCTTCCAACACGGGAACATTCCACTCAACCAAATTATACGCACTATTGTGTGGAGAATCGCGCCTCGAATCGATGTCAATACCCGATGCCCTTGCCGTTGGACCCAAAACACAGTAGTCAATTGCCTGTTGTTTCGTCAAAACACCCACTCCCTTCGTTCTCGCCGCAACCACGGGATCATCCACCACCGCACCTTTGAACATATTAAGGGCGGGGATCAAAGTTGCCGTTTTTTCCTTTAGTTCGTCGATCTCTTTATTTAAGATGTCTCTTCGCGTTCCGCCAATTCTGAGCATCGCATAATGATTTCTGTTACCGGAGATCTGTTCACACAAATCCAGGACTATTTCTCTGTACTTCCATGCCCACATCCACAGGGTATTATATCCTATAAAATGTCCGGCAAGCCCGAACCACAACAGATGCGAATGAATTCGCTCGAGCTCTCCGATTATACATCTTATATATTTGGCGCGCAGTGGAATCTCAATACCTGCAAGGTCCTCTACCGCCTGAACATAGGCAAATGGATGCGAGGTGGAACATATCCCGCATATCCTCTCCACGAGGAAAGTTACCTGGTCGAAATGCATACCCTCGGAGAGTTTTTCAATTCCACGATGATTGTAACCTATATTGATATTGAGTTTGGTAACCCGTTCCCCTTCAACCTCGAGTTCAAAAAACTCGGGTTCCTCTTGAAGAGGATGATAAGGACCAACGGGAATTATAGTCCGCATAGTAAAATCAAAAATCAAATATCAAAAATTAAAGATACCTGCCTACCGCCTATACAGGTCGTATGACAGGCAGGCATATCAAAATGCAAAAATTATTTCCTCCCTTTAAGGGTTAAAATACTT
>DFBT01000110.1:0-3054 GCA_002366725.1 Caldifarciminota bacterium UBA3073 | reverse complement strand
TCTCTTCTTAAACTCAATTTTTAACTTTTGATTTGTCCATACGGATCCCGCGGATATTTTTGATATTTGATTTTTGCATTTTAATTTTTAATATTTCATATTTTCTTGTAGTCTTTTCTCAACGGGCATACGCCATCTGGCCAATCCCCCGCCAACAGAAGTCTCTTCAAACCCGGGTGTCCCACAAAGTTTATCCCCAAGAGTTCCCATATCTCGCGTTCGATCCACTTGGCTGCCGTTATAACCCCTGAAATAGAAGATACCTCTGGATTCTTCTTGTCTATTTTTAAGCGCAGTGAGAAGAATTTATCCTCACGGTCGGCGGAAAAATGATACAGAATCTCGAAATTATCGATGGTGTCAACTCCACTCGCAATAGAAAATCTCAATCCGAGGTCCTTAAATAATATCCTGGAGGATTCCTCCAGGTCCTCTTTCCGCACCTCTATGTAAAACCTTCTCTCGTTCTTTTTCTTCCAAGAGAGAATCCTGTTTCCCAATTTCTCTTTTACTATATCCTCAATCATTCCTATTGTTATATGTTGTAAGTTAAATGTTTAATGTCCCACTACATTTCACATTCTACCCGTCACCTACTTATCGCCCCACCAATGCGGGGCTCCTACACACCCAATCAACTATTTAACTAATCAACTACTCAACTAATTACACATTACACGCTTCTCAATTTCTTAACCACCTTAACGATTCCATCAATTATTGCCTCGGGTCGCGGGGGACAACCGGGTACGTAAGCGTCTACGGGGATAATTCTGTCAACAGGACCACGAGTATAATAAGAATCTTTAAAAATTCCCTTTGAACATGCGCATCCACCCACTGCCACAACTGCCAGTGGCTTTGGCGCCATATCGTAAAGATACTTCAATCTCGGGGCGCCCTTCACATTTATCATTCCGGTAACGAGCATGCAATCGGCATGTTTTATTGAACCCACGAGTTTAATGCCGAATCTCTCGAGGTCAAATCTGGGTGTCAGGGCATCTAAGATCTCGATATCACAGTTATTGCAGGGTCCCGACGCGAAATGGAAGACCCAGATCGAACGAGACAATATACCACCTATACTCATAATAAAATCAAAAATCAAATATTAAAAATCAAACATTACAAGCTTTACCACAAAGGCACCAAGTCACGAAGTCCACAAAGTTTTAGTTATCGATAATCCGCGGTCTGAGGTCTATGGTCTCAAATTTTAATTTTTGATATGTCCATACGGATCCCGCGGATATTTTTCATATTTGATTTTTGATATTTGATATTATCCTGGTTTGTCATCTTACAATTTTTAATCTTTAAATCCCATTTCTCACATCCCTAACATTGCAAGTATTATACCTATCACCCCGAGGGGGAACAAACCAAACCAGAAAAATTTAACCGCCTGGTCTATCTTCAATCTCGGATTCGTATTCTCCAGTACTATTATTATAAAGAGTAGCAGTAGATACTTGAGAATGCCCACCGGAGAGTTCACCGGTCCCCAGAAAATTTCCAATAAGAAAAGCGGCAAAATCACGAGCATCATATACTGCGTGATTTTGAAAAATCCCAATAGAGGACCTGAATACTCAATATAGGCACCACCCGATATCTCAGTCTCTGCTTCCGGAATGTCAAAGGGTACCCTCGCTAATTTTGCCTGCATACAAATTATTGCAACTATGAACGCGATAATTCCCGATAGTGAACTGGCTATCGCACCATTTTGTGCCTGAAATCCCATTATGCTGGCGAGCTTAAGTTGGTGTGTTTTAAGTACCGGGATAGCCAGAGATGTCCAAAAGGCAAGTTCGTAGGAGAGAACAAGTTTTATTTCACGACTCGCCCCGAGTGAAGCCAGGGGATTCCCCGATGCACTCGCCCCTAAAACCACACACACCGAAGGTATGAGTAGAAGATAAACACAAACGATGAGGTCTCCATTAAAACCGTATGCTCGATTTATTAAATTCAACCCCACAATTGTCGATACCACAGTCACCGCCGCAAAGGCAACAACGGGAGAAAACATAAATATAGACCTCGTGGAATGCTCCGGAATCGTTATCTCTTTTATGAAAAGTTTCTTGATATCATAGAAGGGCTGCAAAAACGGAGGCCCTACCCTCGCCTGTATCCTCGCGGTGAGCTTCCTTTCAACCCACGAGGCAATGCCGCCCGCCACGAAGACGGCCAGAAACCCGGGGAAAACTACATAATAGAATAAAACCATAGTGAAATCAAATATCAAAAATCAAATAGTAAAAATTCATATAAAAAATATAAAATTATCTCCTCCCATTAAGTGTTAGAAGACTTGAGGCAAAGATATTGGAAATTTCATCCAATTCTTTCAGAAACCAAGCAACTTCTTCCTGTTTGGCTCGTTTGCTGTCACGAAGTAACGTAAGCCATAATTTGCTCTTGTTAGCTGACTTCAAATTAAACCCACTTTTTAATTTTTGATTTGTCCATACGGATCCTGCGGATATTTTTGATTTTTACATTTTGATATTTGATTTTTCTTTTAGTCCCAATTGCTTTCTCCAGTTAACCGCCTTTACAAATATATTTTCTTCAATTTTAACTATATCTTCAGATTCTTCAAACTTCCCTTCTTCTATACAAGGACACCTCTCCAAAATGAAATTCAACCTCGCAAGGTTGAGGGGCCTGGTCTTATATTCCACGATTTCGTCAATGTTTACCCCAAACGGGCACGCGATAAGGCAGGTCTTACATCCGGTGCAAAGAAAATTCGACCTTTTCAAATCCCCATCCACCTTTTTAAGTGCATCATGGGGACAGCTGCTTACGCAGGGGGCATCCTCACAATGCCTGCAGATCACCCTCCTTACAGCCAGCTCAATTACACTTTCTAACTCATTGCAGGGTGGAACGAGCTCTTTTTCTTCGTAAATTCTCTCCAAATCAATTAGATAGTTCATTGGTTGAATAGTTAAGTAGTTGAATAGTTAAATAGCTAATTCTCTCACTAATTAACTAATTAACTCTTTCAACTAGTTCTAATCCCATATTTCCTCAATA
>DFBT01000108.1:20118-21052 GCA_002366725.1 Caldifarciminota bacterium UBA3073 | reverse complement strand
GCGAAGCAAATTTTTCTTGACATTTTTATGTTTGTGGGTTATAATTCTCTCCAATATGCATCTTCTCGATTACATATTTCTTCTCCGTCCCACCGTACTTGTCCCCGTTTGGATATTTCTGCTCATAGGACATTATAGGGCTGGTGGAGGGATATTCTCGGTTACCCCTTCTTTCATACTCGGTTTTGTGATATATACCATGATTATGGGCGCCGTATACATAGTCAATCAGATAACGGATATAGAAACCGACAGAATAAATGATAAACTATTTATTCTTCCGAGAGGGCTCGTTTCCGTGAGGGCTGCGTATGTGGAAATTGTTGGTCTCATCGCGGTCGCATTTGCCCTGTCTTTTTTCTTTTCGCCCATTTATAGAACCTTTCTCTTTCTGTCATTTATACTCGGACTGCTCTATTCTGTGAGACCCGCGAAGTTCAAGGGAAGACCATTTCTCGACCTCCTATCAAATGCTTTAGGATACGGCTTTTTAGCATTTTCAGTTGGCTGGTTGTCTGTAAGAACTTTTTCCATCGATACATTTGTCTATTCAATTCCTTATATACTTGCGGTTGGCGGTGTGTTTGTGAATACAACGATACCCGATATAGGGGGAGATAAAGCATCCGGCGAAATAACAACAGGGGTATATCTCGGGGAAAGAAAGGCACTCATACTTGCATTGGTTCTTGTGGTCGGCTCACTCATCTCATCCGTCGTGCTATTGGATTTTATATGTCTTCCCTGTGCGGCGATCGCATCTATCATCTTCTTCTGGGCATATACGGTAAAAAGTCAAAGGCAAAAGCCCCCGTCCTCGGGAGGAGAAATTTCGGGAAGTGCAGACGAAAAGCGGGTTGCTCTCATCTCTGTGAGACTTTCTGCCCCTCTACTTGCCCTCGCAGTATGTGTCATTTATCCCTGGTTTCTTTTG
>DFBT01000108.1:0-20055 GCA_002366725.1 Caldifarciminota bacterium UBA3073 | reverse complement strand
ATCGGTAATCGGTAGGTTTACAACTCAGACTATATTACCAGTCGGGTAGCCAATGACCTGATTACCGATGACCGATCACTGATTACCTGGTCCGCTGGTGCTCTTCCGACTGACCCCGCCGAGGCGGGGCAGGCGTCAGGCAAGTTATGTTACTGTTATGTCTCATACTTTCTCTGGATTCTCTTCTTTTACGGGGAATTGAACTTAGTTATGAGGAGAGCTATGCAGAGGCAGAGGCGGTCTTTTTTGAACTGTCCGATAGAGACCCCGACGACCCGGCTCCATATTTCTTTCTCTCATCGCTCTATACGGCGTATATGAGCGACTTCGAGACCGACTCCTTGGAGGACAAATTCATCGCTTGCGTTGACACCACCCTGGAGACGGGAACTCGCATACTGGAACATGGGGAGGATGCCTGGGCATATGTCTGGAGGGGAGGGGTACTTATAAACAGGGCGTACTATAGGTATGAAAACGGGGATATTCTGGGAATGCTGGAGGACGGCACGAACGCCATTCGTGAATTGAATAGTGCGCTGGCAGTGGATTCTACCGTATACGATGCATATATAGGTATAGGTATCTACGACTACATAAACTACAGGATAAGGAATGCGATCCCATTTATGGAGGGTAATGGCGATTGGAGAAAAGAGCTCGAGATCGCCTCTGATTCCGCCCGTTTCCTGAGGGTCGCAGCAAAGAATACCCTGGCACTCCTTCTAATAGAAGAGGGGGATTGGGACGGGGCAATTAAGATAACGGAGGAATTGTTGAGAGAATATCCGTATTCTCGCACATTTACCTGGACACTTGCAAAGGCACTTTATGGAAAAAGAGACTGGAAGAATGCGGAGGAGGTCTATAAAAGACTTATACATCTCATAGAGATAGGACAACCGAATGCCCCCTATCCTTTGGTTTGTGCGATGGATAAACTCGCCGAGGTATATTCTCTCACGGGAAGATACGATAGATGCAAAATAGAGGCGTCAAAGATATTGGACATTACAGAGGGGTTGGGGGATAGATACGATGAATTCAGAGAGAGGGCAAGGTCATTCCTGGTGAAAGCAAACGAAGATAGATAGGAGATAGAAGATTGGGGTAATGGGGTATTGGGGATTGTAGATATCATTATACAACTGCAGATTGTAGTTCACGGCCATGTCATTGCGAGCGTTAGCGAAGCAATCCCATCAATGACAAGATGCGTCATTGAAAAATTGATTAAAGGAAAAATTCTTAATTCCCAATTACTGATAACTGATGAGATTGCTTCGGCAGTTTCTCCGCTTGTCCCCTCACTTCGTTTGGGGCTTCGGCTCGGAACAAGCCTCGCAATGACGAATGGGAGTGTATCGTTTGACCTGTGACTTGTAACCTAATAACCCAATGACCAAATTTATGAAGGCGGCGATTGCCGAAGCAGAACTTGCGAGGGATGAGGGAGAGGTTCCCGTCGGTGCAGTTGTCGTATTAAATGGTAAAATAGTGGGAAGGGGACACAATCGTGTGGAGGCATTGAATGATCCGACCGCCCACGCAGAGATTATAGCGATAACCTGTGCATGCACCTTTCTCTCAGACCAGAGACTGAAAGATGCGACTCTGTATGTCACCCTCGAACCCTGTCCCATGTGCGCGGGTGCAATTATGCTTTCGAGAATAAAAGGATGTGTATATGGGACATCTGATCCCATTATGGGAAGTCTTGGCAGCAGGTATGATATAAGAAGACCGGAGTTGAAAGTTGTCGGTGGTGTGTTTAGTGAGGAGTGTTCAAACCTGCTTAAAGAATTTTTTAGGGATAGAAGGCAAGAGATAGTCTGACGGGATTAAACCCTCGGTCAAGGTAGGTCTCAATAAATAAGTGCTCAAGTCAGTGAAGAAGTTGAAGAACATCGGGGGGGAGATATTTATAGTAATTGGGATTGGTATACTCCCTTTCATAACTTGAGTATATGAGTTCATACTTACCAACTCTATTCACATCGGAGAATATGAAGACCTTACCCCCTTCTCTGTAATACCACCAGGCTTCACAGTCGGGATGTGTCATTTCCGCGGTGTATCTTCTAACCTCATCGGGCTTTCCATAGATTATGAGTATCCTGCCTCTATCTGATTTTTTACCGTAGAGTCTCTCCGCCTCCTCGACACTTTGAATATGAGAAAACAACGCATCTCCTCCTTTCCTTGCCCAGAATATCCGGAGGAAGCCCTCTTTATCATCGGTCTTTTTATATCTCGCGAGTTCATCGGGGGTCGCAATATAATCTATGAAACCATAGTATTCTGCTTCTTTACCGTGAAGCTTTGGAGGCGTTTTTTCCCTGGCTATAACATAAAACGGTTTGGATGCACATACCGTATCATTGCCTTGAGATAGCTGTACATTCATTACATAGCTGCCGGGAGTCAATCCTATACTGTTTATACCTCCAACCTCCCTCACGAGGGAATTTTCTGCAAGTGTCCTCTTTTCGGGATATTCTGTAATCACATTTCCCATGGTATCCGTCAGCCTGTATACCAAAGAGTATTCCTTCGATGGAGCGAGCCCATACAGTTCTGTATAGACATAGATTATATTTCTATTTAATCCGTACAATCTCTCGGGATTTGGAACTATGTTGTAATTTCCCTTTGTAAATTGATTCACCGTATCAGCCCTCGATATTTCAGTTGCGAGTTCTATGTCGCTTATGGACAAGTTTTCGTGTGGATATAGCTGGACTTCAACACGGGTGGTGACTCTCTCTTCGTTGTTCTCCTGCTTTGTACTTACGATAACATCGTATATGTCTTCGGAGAGGGAAACGGAGAAGACATCGATGATTGTGAGCGCCCTCTCTTTTGCCTTTTCCAACGATGTGAGGAGGGATACCCTGTTAAATTCGTCCAATGCTATTGTATCTCCCTCCCGGTTCTTTATAGTTATATCTATCTTGAAATCCGCCCTTATCCCTCCTTCATAATCGACATAAGAAAGGGATATATACGGTATGGATATGTACAGTTCGACGAGGGAAAGTGTATCACTCTGTCTGAAGGTCGCATAGTCCAGGGACAGGGATATGAGTATATATGTCAAGAGACAGTGCATAGCAATTAAATTATTTTAAAATAAGCGTTAACCACAGATGGACACAGATGTTCACAGATTATATAAGGAGTTAGTCAATTAGTCGGATAATTTGTTAGACTCTAACAAACCAACAAACTAACCAACTTTTTACTCTTGTGCCGATCTCGTGTAATCTTGTCCATGCGGATCTTGAGATGGTTTCTTAATGCATAATCTGGGATTGTGATGATAGATCGTTAAGCAATAATCAATCTGTGAAATCCGCTGATATTTTTTCACTTGACATCGGGCGTAAAATGTGTTATAATACAAAACAGCCGAAGTGGCGGAACTGGTAGACGCGCATGGTTCAGGACCATGTGGAGGCAACTCTGTGAGGGTTCGAGTCCCTCCTTCGGCACCATCCGGTTAAGGCCCTACATATTCTATTAAACCGCTGTCGGTACCAAATAGCACAGAGTCCCCGCAGATAGAGATCGTATATACCGTTCCTTTTATGGGGCTGTTCTCACCGTCGAAGACATCTCTCATTGAGAAAGTTCTGTCAAATCTTACGGCACCCCTGGCTGTTCCAAACCATACCTTATGTTGAGAGACCTCTATTGCATATACATTGGGGTCTGGAAGGTCAGCGGGATAAGTCAGTCTATGCCCGTCGCTCATCACCACCCCCATTTTTGTGGCAAAGAACTCGTCTCCACAAAGAACACTAACCCCGGAAGCAAGTATACCCGAACTGTCGGAGAAAGGGGTATACTTGCCTTTATACCTTACATATACACCGTAGGGCGTGGCGATGAGAACGCTGTCTCCCACGATTTCAATATCGTTTATTTTCACTTCGCTGATTTCTTTCTCATCGATGACCACGCCATTGATAACCCTCGCGAGTCCCCAGTCCGTGCCGACCCACACCTCGTTGTTATTTGCTTCGACATCCGTCACATTATCGCTCGGCAGTCCATCGGAGACGGTAAGGGTCCTGAATTCGCCGTGGTGTAGCCCCACAAGTCCCTCAGGGGTTGCGAACCAGACAGACGAACTGTCGGTGGCTATTGCCCTTACCCTCGTTGAATACAAGCCGTGCTCAGATGCATCGAAATAATTCCATCTGTTCTTTTCTCTCTCCCAGAGTGTTATGGCATCGTTATCTCCCCCAATCCATATCTTCCCACCGTCCCTGCGAATAGCCCTTATCCGTCCATCTGGTACACCAAAGCAGAGATTTTCACCGTTATAAGTGTAGATATCAAATCTATATAGACCCATACCGCCGGTGCCCACCCAGAGGAACCTTTCATCGGGAACGACACAGGTCATATAGTACACGCGTAGATGCTTGTCCTGGACAAAATATGGTGATAATTGTGTAAAATCTTGGGGTTGATTTTTGGGTTTCCAATCAACATCAATATCTGAAGGTATTTCCCTGATTTCCTGGGTCTCTCTGTCGAATTTAAAATATCTGTTTTTCATATCTATGAGAACCGCATCTTTCGTGAAGGCGATATGCGAGGGTATGCCCTGTATGGGCAGTGTATATTCGTCGATGTCTCTAATTATGGCATTGTATCTTGCAAGTCTCGATGTGGTAACAAACCAGATGTAATCTGAGAACCCGTCAACGCCGATTACTCTTATATCGTCCGGGAAGGTGGTTCTGGACCTCGGGATCTCCCAGTTTTCCCTCAATTTATCGTACCTTATAATGCCATCGGTTGACGCCACCCATATCCACCTTGTATCTGCATCTATAGATTGGATATACCTGTAGTCCCTATAGTCTATCCATTCAAGCGGGTCGAAGAGAGAAATCGCACAAAATAGTAAAAGCATTTATATAATTTTATCACATTTTTGGTAAAAAGTCAAGCAAAAAATTTAACCACGGGTTGCAGGAAGGAAAAAAACTTGACATAAGGCAAAAGGTGTGATATAATCAGATGTCGTGTAATCCCATATTATGCGTTAAGAAACCATTCACCCTGTGAAATAATTTATTTCACAGGGCAGGTAAGACCTTTTATATTTCTTTGTGCATTTATTTGTCATTTCAGTCTGTGGTCTGCTTGCCCCGTTGCTCTGAAGGAGCTTTACGGGGCGGTCTGTAGTCTTCTCTACCTGTCGGTAGACAGGAGTCTGAATTTATAATCTGTGCTTATCCGTGAATATCTGTGGTTAATGTATTTTTTGGGATAATTTTACAGTGTTGTATCTCTGCCATTTAGTTGTATGAATGTATTTCTATGCATATTGATTCTTTCGGGTTTGCCGCACCTCACCAAGGCAAAAGACCCAAGGGGGAGTGACATCTCGGGAGATGGGATGGTGGTGACAACGGGAAGACAACTCCCCAATCCTGTAATAATTGAGGTCGTGGACGACGATGGCAAACCGGTTAAAGGAATTCCCGTAGATGTGAGATTTATAAGCACTCCCCCGGGAACGGAGGAGAAATATGTGAGTACGGTGCTGACCGATACAACGGATGTGAGGGGTTATGCGGTTTTTAGATTTTATGCGGGAAATGTGGAAGGAGAATACTGGCTTGAGGCTTCATCTCCCGTTTTAGAAAACAGGGTAAGGCTCTCTTTCATTTCGATGAAACCGCATTTCATCTTTTTCCTGATAATCGGACTCCTGGGGGGATTTGCCCTGTTTATGTACGGTTTGAACTTTGGCAGTAAGGCACTTACAAGGGTGGCGGGGGGCAAATTGAGGGAGCTCTTGTGGAAGTTGACAAAGAATCCCATCCGCGGCCTGCTCGTGGGTGTATTCATTACCGTTCTTACCCAGTCGAGTTCCGCCACGACGGTTATGCTCGTGTCATTTGCTGAAGCGGGGCTTGTAAACTTTATTCAGACGCTGGGAGTTATTCTCGGGGCAGATGTGGGAACCACCCTGACCGTACAACTTATTGCCTTCAAGGTGTTTGAGGTGGCACTCATTATCATCGCTATTGGTTTCTTTATGATGATATTTGGAAAGCACAAGCAGATTCATTATACGGGCAGGGTTATATTTGCATTTGGTCTTATTTTTTTTGGTATGAAGGTTATGACCGATGCCGTTTATCCCCTCACACTTATTCCGGGAGTAACGGGCAGACTTATAGCAATGGGGGAGAGGCCATTCCTTCTTCTTATTCTGTCGGCGGTATTTACGGGTATGGTTCATTCGTCGGGTGCTACGATGGCAATCGTAATCTCATTTGCGTTTAGTGGACTGATAGATATAGGGGGTGCTATACCCATTATATTCGGCGCCAATATAGGTACCTGTGTGACCGCTCTGCTCGCCTCCATTGGCCGTGGAGTGGAGGCGAAAAGGGTGGCAATGGCACATATAATGTTCAAGATCCTTATGGTCATTGCCTTCTTCCCATTTATACATCAGTTTGCCACACTTGTAGGATATACATCGGCATCCCTGCCCAGACAGGTTGCAAATGCCCACACGCTCTTCAATCTCTTTGCTGCCTTATTGTTTTTGCCATTCCTTTTGCCATACTCAAAGTTGATAGCGCGGATGCTCCCACCAAGAAAGATCGGATTTGAACCCCGTTACCTTGACCCGACCTTCCTCTCATCCCCGGCAATTGCTACCGGACAGGCATTGAGAGAGACATTGAGAATGTCGGATATCGTCCAGTCAATGCTCGCCGCTTCCTTCAATGTCTTCAAAACGAATGAAGAACTCGAAAGGTTAAAGGTGATCGGGGATGACGATAAGGTTGATGCCCTGGAGGAGAACATAACCTTATATTTGGTTCATCTGTCTGAGAGTGAGATGCCTTTGGACTTATCGAAGAAGTGTGCGGCACTGCTTCACATAGTTGATGAATTCGAGCATATAGGGGATGTTATCTCAAAGAGCCTTGTGGTCTATGCCAAAAAGAAAATAAAATCGGGATTTTTATTCTCAAAAGAGGGGTTTTCGGAGATAAAGGGATTCTTCAATTACTCCGGGGAAACACTTCGGATGGCGATAGACGCACTTGCCACATTTGACAACGGTCTTGCTATAAAGGTGGCGGAGAGAAGAGAAGAGGGAAGAGCTCTATTATCGAAGTACCACGATGCGCATCTCAATAGACTGAGGAAGGGTTTCAAGGAGTCTGTAGAAACCAGCACCGTTCATCTCGACCTCATATCAGACCTCGAGCGTATAAACTCTCACGCATCGAATATCGGGGAGCATATACTGCAGGTAAAGTAGGCGGACCAGTTGTTCTGTGGAGAATTTGCCCCTCATCCCTGTATATATCCCTCAAGAGATAATGAGTGCATTATTGAGACCGCCTCTCTATACTCGGTTGTGCTCAATTTTTGGTTGATCTCTGGGTAATCTTTTGCGCGGTTACATGGGAAGTACTGTCCCATTAGACTGATCTTCGTATCGGGTGACACGGTTTTTAAGAACTGAAGTACCCCCCTTGTATTTTCGATATGTGATGGTAACACGAGATGTCTCACCAGGATGCCCTCGACCGCAATACCCTCGTCAACTAAAAGTTCTCCCACCTGGGAATGCATCTCACATATTGCTTCCCTGTTTATGTCAACATACCGCTTCACCCCCGAATATCTAAAGGCAAGCTGGTCATCGGAATACTTTGCATCGGGGAGATATATATCCACGATACCGCGAAGCAACGAGAGGGTCTCGGGAGAGTCGTACCCCCCCGTGTTGTAGACAATTGGGATGGAAAGACCCTTCTCTATTGCAAGCTCAAGGGAGGCAAGAATCTGTGGGACATAATGGGTTGGGGTAACGAGGTTTATATTGTGTGCCCCTTCGTATTGAAGCGAAAGCATGTATTCAGCCAGCTTTTCTATACTTATCTCGTTTCCAATTCTCTGCTGGGATATGGGGTAGTTCTGGCAGAATACGCAAGAGAGACTGCATCCTGTAAAAAATACCGTTCCAGACCCCCTACTGCCGGATATTGGGGGTTCTTCGCCAAAATGGAGGTTATAGCTCGAGACCATGGGAAGAAGTTCGCCACCACAGATTCCCCTTTCGATGAAACGATTCTTTTTGCATTGTCTACCACAGAGGGTACATCGTCTGAGGATGTTGTATCCTTCTTCTACCCTTTTGTGAATTTCTTCCTTCAGGTTCAGATACCCGGGATAGAGTTGATGGGACATCACCTTTCCAGTTTTACCACCGTCACCGTGCTCTCTTCAAAAAATTTCTTTGCCATCTCATCGGGATAACCATCTTTATAAACCACCTTTTTAATTCCCGAGTTTATTATCATTTTGGCACAGATAAAGCAGGGATGATGTGTGACATACATCGTCGCACCTTTTAGAGATACCCCTATTTTCGCCGCCTGTATTATGGCATTTT
Organism: Caldifarciminota bacterium UBA3073; assembly: GCA_002366725.1. Taxonomy (GTDB): domain Bacteria; phylum Hydrothermota; class UBA3073; order UBA3073; family UBA3073; genus UBA3073. Next base: position 11,603 of record DFBT01000108.1, on the reverse strand, counting down.
GCTCCGCATGCAAGCCCCTGCAAAGTTCGTGTCTCTCTCCAGAGGGTATATTGAGTTTTTCCCGTAGACACCCTACCTCCTCACAGTGGGCAATACCCGTGGGTGCACCATTGTATCCAGTGCTAAGGATTCTTCTATCCCCCACAACACATGCTCCCACCTTTCTCCTGAGACAGGTGGACCTGGATGACACGAGAACCGCTATATCCATAAAATATTTATCCCAGGGAGGACGCATATACAGAAAATTCAAATATCAAATATCAAAAATTAAAAATAAAGACCACAGATATGAGACCATAGGCTAAAGGCTTAATTGGAGACCGATTTTTTACTTTCCGTGGGTTTCGTGTCCTCTGTGGGAGATAAATCCGCATTTTTATTCGGAATTAAAGAACTTTTCATAATCCTTGTATATGGGGAAGGAGGAACAGAGATCTCTTACCTCTTTCTTTACCTCCTCATATATTCCCCCGTTGTCTATATTCATAAGTACCCTGTCTATGAGCCTTACGATCTTTCTCATCTCATCCTCTTTCATGCCCCTCGTGGTAAGTGCGGGGGTTCCCACCCTTATACCGCTTGCTATATTCGGCTTTTCCGGGTCGTAGGGGATGGTATTCTTGTTTACCGTTATTCCCGCTTTATCCAATGCCTCTTCCGCATCTACACCCTTTATAGCCTTCGGTCTCAGGTCAACGAGCATGAGGTGTGTGTCCGTCCCCCCGGCGACAAGTCTATATCCGCATTTGCCGAATTCGTCCGCCATCGCGGTGGCATTTAATAGTATCTGTTTCTGGTAATCTTTAAATTTCGGTTTGAGTGCCTCGCCAAGACACACCGCCTTTCCCGCTATCGTATGCATATGCGGACCGCCGGATAACCTTGGGAATACCCATCTGTCAACTGCCTTTCTGTGCTCTTCCTTGCACATAATCATACCGCTTCTCGGTCCCCTCAGTGTTTTGTGGGTGGTGGTTGTGACTATGTCGGCATAGGGAATTGGTGAGGGATGGAGTCCCGTGGCAACCAACCCCGCTATATGTGCTATGTCCGCGACGAGGTATGCACCGACATCATCACATATCTCCCTGAATTTATCGAAGTGGAGTGTTCTTGGATAGGCACTTGCCCCGGCTATGATTATCTTTGGTCTTTCCTCCCTGGCGAGGCCGAGAAGGGCTTTATAATCGATCACTTCAGTTTCTTTGTCTACCTTGTATCTCACGACATTAAACCACTTACCCGAGAAACTCACAGGATGTCCGTGAGAGAGGTGTCCTCCGTGTGATAGTCTGAGTCCGAACAGTTTATCACCCGGTTCTGCGAGGGCAAAATACGCCGCCATATTTGCCGGGACCCCCGAAAGTGACTGTACATTTGCGTGTTCACATCCGAAGAGTTTCTTTGCCCTCTCTACAGCAATCCTCTCCACAACATCTACCCATTCGCATCCCCCGTAGTACCTCGCCCCGGGATAGCCCTCGGCATATTTATTTGTAAGAACAGAGCCCATTGCCTCCAATACCGCCGGAGAGGTGTAGTTCTCGGATGCTATGAGTTCAAGTTTCTCCTGCTGACGGTGTAGTTCGCCCACCATCGCCTCCCAGACCTCTTTATCCTCTTTCTTGAGCCACATAAGCCCTCCTTCAAAAAATTTTTCAATCAATGTGTGGGATTATATAACAAAATTACCAAAATGTCAAGGGAAAAATAACCACGAATCTATACGAATCAGTCAAATAACACGAAGAATTTTTAGGTTACCTCCCTATTTTTCTAAAATTATCCACCTGTTGGGGATTTCCGCCATCTTCATTATTCCTTCCCTGTATTCGGGATAATTTTCGAGGGGAATCAATCCCATTCGTGTATCATAACTATCGCTGTATTCAATATATTTTTTTGTCTTCTTTATTTTTGATGTAAATTTTATGGGTTCGCTGTCGTAGTTTATTGCAGTGGGAATGTATCTTACTCTGTACCCCTTTGGCAGGTAGATTCTAATTCTATTTTTATTGAGACTGAGATTTTCATTATAAACGGGATATGGTCTCTGTTCAACTCCGACATAGTATGCCGTGTAGTTAATTCCGGGTATATGTAGAAGCATATATCTTCCCTCCTCGGTGGCGATATCGGGAGCAGTATAATCGAGTGTTATTTGCATCTCTGGGTTCAGGTCCTCGAGGTGTTCGATGTGATAGCCTTTCAGTGATGCATTTGGTAGGACCAAATTTATATGCGATTCAAGTTGTTTTCTCCTTTCCTCCTCCCTCAGATATTTCCAGTTTCTGAAAAACAAGACATCGTTTCCCGTGAATGTAAGAACCTCTTCGACCTTTCCACTGCCGTCTTCGGAGAGATATATGTTCCTATCTGTGTAAGACATTTCGTCCTCGGGTTCGAGAAAGGGGATTTCAACTATTTCTCCCGTGCCGATGGAGAGTCCCCTTGTTCCCTGATACTCCGGTCTCACATACCCGAATGGAACGCTTTCAACTGAAGGGTCGAGAAATACACCGTCACACCTTACGAGGGCACCATCAAATTGTGAAAGTGTGGGGACATCTTCGGCAAGTGGTCCCGAATCCTTGGACCTTACGAGTATTAAATCGGGTTTAAACCCATTCTCTTTTAATGCGGTGTAGAGGACAAATGTCTTGTCGAGACTGTTTCCATACCTGTTATTGAATGTTTCTGTAGGATTCTTCGGGATAACTGAATATGTATTGGATGGAATATTCACAAACTTTATTCCCTTAAGAACATTTTCGTATATCTCTTCTTTTGTCTTTCCCTCGATTTTTGTGCCACTTGATTTTAGGTTCGTATCGAACCAGTCCGATATGCCGCCCCATTCATTTTTAAAACCCGCTACCACCCTCGGAGAAAAAAACCTTTCTGGGGGTTTCATGGGGAGTTTTATTATGGGACTTACAGTTTCCATCTCGAAGCTCATTACCTCATAACTTATGTCATTGTCCTCTTTTCTCGTTAGCTCTGGAGCAAGTATCCTATCATACCGAACACTTATTTCCATTTCCTCGGGATACTGGATGAGGATCTTTCCCTTCAAGGTTGGTCCCATATCCCCGAGGATTTCGTCGAATAACGGTGGCAGATCCTCGGAATATTTCCCCTCGATTCTCACCCGATAGTCGAGAAAATTCCCCGGTTTAACCTCTCTCATCGCAAATTTTCTGCTGTGGAGGTTGTCATATGATGGGAATCGCGCATATGAAGATGCATCCTCTATCGCCATTTCCCTTATGTGGAGCACCTTGCCATCTGATGTTATCGTTCTCGCAAAGTCAATGAATAAATTTTCATTGTTGTGTTTGTAGTAATAGGAAAGATTGCCAGCGGTTCTTCCCTTATCGTCAACGATGCCTCTTATCTCCCTTATGACGACGGTGTAGGTTGAATCGGGATTGACAATCAATTTTTTCTCTGTAAGTATGTTCACATATCCCAGGCCCTTAAACTGTGAAAGGTCTGTCTTTAAAGCCCCGATGAGAACGGGATCGTCTATATCTTCTACATTTGTCCACCAGTAGTTTTTTCTCCTCTTCTGGATATCTATGGACCTCACCTTTGATAGGGGGAGTCTCTTCGTGCCTTCTTCTGTTTCAAAGACGACCCACCTGGCGTTAACTTCCCTTACATAGCAATGATACTCTTCCCCGTCGTTCAAATAAACCATATCCCCGAGGGAAACGGGTGTTCTCTTGGCAAGGTGCAGGCTGCAGGAACTGAGTATTAAAAGTAAAACAATAATTGTCCTTTTCATCTTTCACCTCCGACCTTTTTTATAAGAACGGGTTTCTTTACATAGTTGGTTATTTCTCCCATATATTCTCTGAATTTTATATAGTCCTCTGGAGGGACCTTTCTTACGCGCCTCTTGAAATCATCCGCATAAACGAGGGTGTTATCATCGAGTGAATACCCACCCTCATACTGGAGTTCGTTCATTTTTTTGTTGATCTTCTCCGGATGATATGAGACCTTCATCCCCTCGGGGAGAATTATATTGAATGTGTGGGTTATCTCCTCCGAGGTCATATAGACAAGTGGGTATATCCTCTTTGCGAGCCCAAGTTCCCTTCTCGTGTATCTCGCACCTATCTCGGGCAGTTTCAGAATAAACATATCTCCCGCAGTCTCGAGAAAGTCACCGATTTCATAGACGATTTTCATCCTTAGAGGTTTAAAGATATCTGTGAGATTTTCGAGGCTGTAGTTAACGAGTACTGCGTTGGGAGAGCTTGCCTTCACCATCTGGGAGAAGTATAGTCTTTTCTCCTCGGGTTTGAGCCTTTCCCAATATCCCCTGATTATCGACTCGTAGTCTCCCGCATATTGGGACCGGAAGGTGATCTCTGCGCCTCCGTCATCTTCGATTTTAATGGTGTATGTATACTCTCTGCGGTTCGATTCCAGAGGCGGTACATCTATGAAGTCTATCCTCTTTTTCACAGCGCATATTGCCCATATACCGTGATCCATCCTGGAAAATGAAGGATACCTGTTGGATGTGCCCACGGGGTCCAGGAAGTAATGCCCTCCACCCTTTGGAAAAACTTCTGTTATGCAATGGTTGCCGTAGGAGGAGGGTATCTCCTTCACGAGTGTGGGACCATCATTTGTATGCACATATACGGGATACGCCTCCACACCAGCGGCGTGGAGCATCGTCGAGAATAGAATGGATTTATCCGTGCAATCCCCGTATCCATTCTTCAGTGTAACTACCGCCGGATGCCCCGATACACCGCTCGAAACGGCGCCCTTTACGGAGATGTATCTCACATTTCTCTGAACCCAATGATACAAACTTGCAGTCCTTTCTTCCTCCGTCTCCGACCCGGCGATGAGACTGTCAACGAGGGACTGTATTTCGGGCGTCACCTTCATCCTTTCCCTTTGAAATCCCGCATACCATTCAAAGATATAGTCCCAGGTTTCAAATATGGATGTGTGAACTGATGGAAGAAGGTCACCCCGGGGTGGCATCATGGGCTCTTCGAGGGGAGGGATAACATTCCCCATAGAGAATGTATATGTTGTACAGGAATCAGTTATTGTAGAATCTACTTCGGCATTTTCGGCATTCACGAGTTTAAAGTTTAATTTTTTTGCCCGGGGTATGGTTATATAATCGATGGATCGTAATACCGGGTCTTCACCGCCGAAGTACCAGGTATGGCTAAATATCTCTTTGTTCCAGGGATTAAAAACATATTCAGTATACGCATATTGCACGATGTCTCCGACCTCCACATTGGGCAGACTGAAGGAGACCGTCTTTCCCTTAGCGAAATAGACTATTCCCCGCTGGGGTTTCGAGGTCTTTATCTTACTTTGGTCAAGGTCGATGATCCTGCCATCGGGTTTTATCACCCTCGCCATTTCGATATTTATTTTCTCCATATCTTCGTTAAGGTATCTCGAAAATGTTCCCCAGTTTCTCCTGTTTTCCTTTAGGATAAGCCCCTGAAAGTGATATTTATATTCCCTCGTGCCATCGGGATTCAGCCTGCTGTGACCCTCGTCAAGCATGATAACCCCCGCGTAATCGCCGTACCTTTTTATGAGCCCTTTGCGCGATTCAACGAGTTCCCTGATATCCTCTGGCAGCTTTTCCGATGCCGCCTCCACTTCTCCCACCTTGAATGTGATGGATTTCACATCATCCCTTGACAGAATCGTGTCGCTCAGGATGACCTTGTTACCCTTTAATACAATACTGTCTGTGTTTATCACTGACCCATCAAAAAGCTCCACCTTTTGTGGAAAAATAGACAATGGAATGAGTAAAAGTATAGGTGTAAGCTTCTTCATGTAACCTCCTGGTATAATATTAAGTATTGTCAAAAATCTAACCACAGAGAGCACAGAGGATTACAGAGTAATAAAGAATCGCAGGAAATTTATACCCCTCCCCTCTGTGACCTCACTATAGAACCAATCTTTTAACCTTTATACATAGAAATTTATAATTAAAACAGGGATTTAAAGAGATTGGAAGAGATTCATTTTTCTAAAAATAATACATTTTCTTAAGTTCTCTTTCCATCCCTGTAAAATCATATAAGTCATTGTCTGGAGGGCACAGACCTGCCTGCCGCAGGCAGGGAATTAAATTTACTCTGTGACCTCTGTGGTTTTTCATATTCTTTCATATTCTATTTGACACTACCTAATATTATACCTGAATTTTGGGCAGATTATTGCATTATCCTTTTAATAATTCTATACGGAATTTTGAGAAATGGAAAGCGCTCCTTAATTTCAGACCTAATTCGTGACTTCTCGATGGCTTTTCTCACTCTTGGGGCGTCGTCTCCAATGTAACAAATGAGTGAATAAGCATTGTCAACGAAGAATTTATTGCCAAATTTATCGAAATGCTTTTCCTTCCATTGAAATTTGTGGGTTTCAAGGGGATTACCGAAAGTATCCCTCTGAATGCCAATATTCTCCGGCGTGGATATTATGATGTTCTTACCGCGTTTTTTGCATTCTTTCAATAATTCGATTCCCTCTCTATAATCAAGATGTTCGAGAATATCTATGAGCAGAATGAGGTCGTAATTTGTTTCAAGGGTTGCCAAAATATCGAGTGCATTTCCGATATATATGTGGTCATAGATAACATCGTGGACGGGAGTGAGATACCCTTCGAACACTTCAATGCCGTCGATTCGTCTTTTCCAATTATTGTATTCCTCTCGCCCGTCCCAGAGTTCCAAATATTCCCTTGAGAGAAAACCATATTTCCCAAAGCCCACACCCACATCTAAGATGCTTTTTGGGTCGGTAAATACGATTAATTCCACGATCTCGTTCAACTGATACAGATGGCTTGTTGGCATACTTATTTACTTACAGTTTTTCAAGAAAACTACCCGGGTCGTTTATATTATAGCACGGAATGGAGAGGAAGTCAAGAAAAAAAGTTTATTTTGAAGAAAGGGTGAATGTGTAAGGCAGGAATGATGTGGAAGAACTGTCAAGTCACATATACTTAGAAATTATAAACAAAATCTACATATGGAAAACCGGGGAAGAGCATACCTTTACCTAATGTATTAATTAAAGCGAGATCTACGCTTATCGCTTCACCAAAGAGACGGATTCCATAAGAAATAAGTGGTCGGTTTACACCCGGAAAAACCCAGTTTTCCGTAACAAATGCCGAGCGTTTTGAAAATCTTGCCTCACCTCCTTACGATTTGCATAACTTGCCGCAGGGTTTAAATGCACAAAACTTCAATTTCAAATCAAAAGTTCCTAAAATGCACTGAACTTAAAAATCACGCCAGCGCCCCACGGTCAAGTTAATGTATTTGTTAGCCCAATATTAATAAAATACCAATTGTTAGAACTGGTAGGTTAGTTTTAGATTTCCAAAATACCTAAAATTTCCTTTAGGAACATGTGTTGTATTTTCTGTTTCTTTTCCGTCGAACCACCATTTTCTGTTTTGAATAGGTATTATTCCAACAAAATCTAAACCTATATTTATATTTTGTAAAAAATTATTCTTAAAAGGTAAACTCAGTTCATAGGAGATACCATATAATATTCCAATGTTAAAATTACTGTATTCATGATTATATTGAAAAAAACAATCGATGCATCTTATACCATAATTAAAATCTGTCTTAATAGATAGATACTGTAATAAAACTCCAGTAAAAGGAAACAACCTATTGTTTTGATTATTTACTGTACAGTAACCTATCTTTATTTGATCTTGTATTTCCCAGAATGTAAGATTTTGTTTTCTCCATGATTCATTGTTCTTATATTCATGGTAAGAAGATGATAATTGATTTTTTAATATGAGATTACTGTAAATATATTCAAGATCTAATCCAACGATAGGAAGGGTAGTGATGCCGTCTATTTGATGATATGTATCGAGTTGATTATTAATTTCATGATAATCAAAATATCCATATCCTACAAATATGTTAAAACTTGATGAACTTTGATTACTATCTCCCGCTAAAATATTAGTAGGATATGTCATCACGATTAATACCCAAAGTGCGATTTTTAAAATTTTAAGCATTTTTTTAGTCTCCTTATAGGGGCTAACGATTAAATCAGCGGCGCGGCTTTTTGCGTCCGCTGAATTTATATGTTAGCCTGACATCTATTCAGTTTTTACATTCTTTATAAGCCTAAATATTTTTAAAACGGCCTCATAAGATACCTATGGTTCTGCGAGACTTCTCCAGGAGGAATAAAGAGGTCAGGATGTGGTGCTCCAGTAGCCTTTGAGAAATATCTGTCTAAAGCCTCAGCCTGTTTAAATAGTGCTTGTCCTTGTTCTTTGTCACCTGAAAAGGATTTGTACTTAGATCGCACTCCAAGTGCGTATGCTAACATTGGTTGAATAGGCTCGGACTTTATGTATCTTGCCACAGCTGCATCGCCTAATGTTATACTTGTTTGAAGCAATTCTTTATCATTCCCGGCTCTCATTCCACGGAAGGTATGATATATGCTAAGATCCAGGAATAGGGACGCTTTTTCAGGATCAATTTCAATTGCTTTTTCAAAATAGGAAACAGCACGGTCAACTTTATCTGCCCTTAAATATGCCTTTCCAAGTTCTTCGATCACATCGGCATTCCCTTCATGTTTTTTCAGCACTTTTTGCCAATAATCAACTCTATCAACCTCTTCTGGCAGTAGTATTGACCTGGCTTTAGCACCAAAAACACTATCCATTCCTTCTAATTGCCTTGCATATTGCTCAGCCTTTGATTTGTCACCACCCATGTCTTCAGGGATTCCGAGAACCTCAACTAGGTAAAGCATGGCTTCATAATAATCAGGCTTCAGGCTCAGAACAGATTCATAGGCAGAAATTACTTCTTTGACTTTTTCGTTAGCATCCGGCTGTTCTCTCATAAAAGAAGCATATGCCCTGAAATAGCAGACATATCCTTTATAAAATGAATATATTACATTATCTGGATCATATTCAACAGCCTTTTCTATGGTTTGTTGCATATTCTCCAAACCTCCCAATAATTCACGTAGATTTCCTAATCCTATGTGGTGTTTTGTTCGTGCTAGCTCATACCAGGCAGCGGCATTAGTGGAATCTTCTGCTATAACCTGCTCAAGCATCGTAAAAGCTTCATCAGCTTTACCATTCATGCGAAGTTCATAGGCTTTCTGGACTGTCTTGTCCAACTCTTGCCTAACACAAGACCAAAATCCAAGAGACGCAACAGCAGCACATAGAGATATCCAAAGAAATTGCCTTTTTAAAATGCTTTTAATAGCCATTTGGTCACCTCCTAACATTGTGTGAAAAAATTGCCAAGCTAATTAAGAATTTGTTACAGAATTTTATTTTACTCACCTCCTTCATATTTGTTATAATTGCTGAGATACATCAAAAGTTTACTTACTGCCTGTAGCCTAACGTCTGCGCTGAGCGGATTTGAGGAGCATAGCGCATCAAATTCCGGTTCAGCGATTGGTTAGAAAGCTCTCTGCTCCTTCCTTGCCACAATGGCGAGACCCCACTGGACGTGTGCCAGCATATGCTCCCAGCTTCCTGGGCGGGCCTGTGCGTTGTGCTGCAGGCAACGCGGGTCATCATGGACTTCTTGAATAGACAGCCCCACAGCGAGAAGGCCATTGAAGATGTCGTCCCAATAATGCCGAAACTCAACCGGACCCTCCCCGTCATTCTCGACCCGCCGCACGGCATATGGCACGGTGATGCGATACCCCTCCCCATCCCATGAGTCCGTGTCCACGAACTCCGTAGCTGGATTGGTGGCACCCACTCGGTACGGCCCGCGAGTTCTCAACACCCTGGCAACCTCCGAGTATACCTGCCGAACATCGGGGACATAGCACATGCCTTCCCCATACACGAGGTCAAAGGATTCATCACCTATACACGAGAGGTCCCGCATGTCCGCTCGAATGGTGGCGACCTCGTATCCGTAGTGCGCTGCTGCTCTCCTGTCTCCATCCAGTTGTCCCTCGGTCAGATCCACCACTGTCACCCGCGCGCCAAGAAGGCCAAACACGGCTGACTGCTGGCCGCCACCGGATGCCAGGCAAAGAACGTCCTTATCCTCGACATCGGCAAGAACCGTGGTGGGGTAGATTTCAATCAACTGCTCTGGCACAGATTCCAGTTCACCTTCCGCGTACTGGCGAACGAGGGCAAAGTCCAAATCCAGCCACGGGCGCGTGAAACCACAGCCCTCTTTCACCATCTTCTCCCAGTGCCGCTCATTGATATCTGCAATCTCGTCTTTCTTATTCATTCTTCTCCAGCTTTCTAACGGACCACGCGTAAGCCGCCGCCGCGTTTCGCGGTGATACCATCCATGACACGAAATGCTACAAAACCAAAACTGGCAATACAGAGCTCTCAATCAGGCGGACGGCTTCATGCGCTTGTTAGGCGCGCTTGGCACCAAAGCCCAACTTCTTCGGCAATACACTACCTCTCACAACACCTTGTTGTATCTACGCCAGAGTTCCTCCTGGGAGATAAGCGGGCGGCTTATCGTATCGAGAGTTTCCTTGGTCATTGCACCCTCTTTGACCAGCTCATAGCCTGCTCTTCGCACCGCATTCAGAACAGCTTCCCCTTCCTTGGTTAATTCCCCCTCTTCCCTCATCCGAAATGCGTGGGGCCTGAGCACTGCACCGGCGAACTCCACACCCGCATCCTCCGCAAGCTCTTCGGTGATGCGCACCACTGTGCCAAAGTTCTCCTTCTCCCACCATCCACCAGTGGACACGAGCAGGATTTTCCGGATCCCAACGTCCTTGCGAAACCTTGCCCGCGTGCGTCCCTCTCGAAACTCAAGAAAGGGGTCAAGCAAGGGACACAGCCTGTTGATGATGTTCTGCATATCACCGGGTAGGGGAATGTAAACCGGGGTGGCCAGGACAAGAATATCCGCCTCCCTTAGCTTGGGATAAAGCAGCTGCATGTCATCCTTGATGCAACATTCTCCAGGCATCTCATTCCAGCAGTACATCTCACCACAAGTGCAGGGCTTTACTTTGAGGCGGTTAGCGTATAATAGCTCAACATCTGATCCGGCATCCATCATCCCCTGGATGAAAGGGGTAAGGACCATCGCGGTATTCCCCTTTTCCATTCGAGGGCTGCCATTTATGGCAACTGCCTTACTCATCACATCCTCCTTTGTGCCGTTGTATCAACTGAGCACCGATTCAATACAAAATCCAGTACCAGGTGCCCCCCAACGGAAGCACCTCAGAGAGCATTGGAGTAATGAGCGCGTCTAACATAGGTTTATCTGTACTAATAAATTTACAATCACGGCCTTTACTAACCGTATAAATACTCTATTACTTATTCTTTAAACCTAACTATATCCTTAATTCATAGGGGATTAGCGAAAGGATATCTAAAAAAGCTTGTGTTCTTATACGGCTTAAATATGGCATATAATGTGAAATTAAGTTATATCTGCTGGGCTTCTGATACCCGAACCGCCCACGGGTTATTTTGATTTTCCGTCTCTCATTTCAGACTTCTATATATAATATAGGGTCATTTGACCCATACT
>DFBT01000054.1:1749-7539 GCA_002366725.1 Caldifarciminota bacterium UBA3073 | reverse complement strand
CCTTCTGGATGACTTTGTCCTTTTTGCGAATACTCTTGACAAGCTTTAGGTATTTATAAACTTGACTACCCTTTTTAATTCGAACAACTCTCAGAAACATAGTGGTCACCCTCCCTTTTTATTGTTTTATCATCACCACTATTTTAACACAAAAATCATAGCTTGTCAAGTAAAAACATCTTATAAGGCAAAAAAGTTACACTACGCCTTTTTGACCATTTTCAAAGAGCTTCAAAAACGCAATTCCTTATATAGTAAGGGTTTTCGCATATAAGGTTATCTCATAGATGGACATTTTTGCCCTTTTACTGTCAAACTTGGGATTAAACCTAAAGATATGAACCTGAAATATCTAACAGCAATTTTGAATTCTGGAGTCATCTATTTCTGGCTTTATTATAAGGGCAAGAAACAAGGAGACCAATTGCAAATTGACAAAGAACCACTTTTGAACTTACCATTGATAAAGCCAAATCTTTCCAATCCATCTGAGAAGGCAATGCATGATAAATTGGTAACAATGGTAGAGAAGATGTTGAAATTGCAGAAGAAGTTTCATTCTGTTAGGTTGGAGAGCGATAAAAAGATGTATAAAATCCAGATAGATATCCTTGACAACCAAATAGACTCACTTGTCTATAAACTTTATAGGCTGACAGAGGAAGAGATAAAGATTATCAAAAAACTATGATGGATTTTATTACTTCAAAAAAAGGTAATTCCCAAGGACAGTTAGATAAGATAGATAGCCTTGGTAAATTGATAACACCAACAACAGTATGTGAAATACAAGGTAAAACAAATGAAAGGATAGACTGTAATATTATAGCCCTTATTGTTAATCAGTACGAAAATACTGAAGGTGTATTAGATTTAGCATCACATAATTTGGTATTTTCGTCAGGGATTATTTCCAAAAAATTATGCGAAGAATTCTATTCTAAAGTTAGCATAAATTTGCAAGAAAAAATATCTACCGATTTTATTTCGAATTCAATTTTATACTATAACGCTAGTTTTGATTATATAAAAGTTTTATTACGTTTTGTCTATTCTTCATATGTTGATTTGAAAGGAAATTATCCAGAAAGTGAAGTTAGAGATACGTTGAAAGAGCTTGGACTTGAAAAAACTGATTGGTATTTAGCATTAGGTTTTTTGATAACAAAAACGAAAGATGAAGATTTTAAGAAATGGTTACGAGAAAGTAGTAATATACCCGAGGACATTTGGGGTTGTTTTAATAATTTAAAAGGTAAAAATAAAAAATTAAAAAAGGATTATCAAGCTAATCAATTGAAACATGGTGCTGTACCACATTTTATGAGAAGTAACAGTGCGAATACAATTGGTTCAAGAGTATTAATAACTTTGGATGATTTTTATAGTAAAAGTACTCATACAATATCCTATAGTCTTCCAGGAAATTCGCTTGATATAGAGGATACTCAGAATTTTTTAATTAAGTATAATAATGCTACAGTGAAATTAATAAACAAAGTAAGAAAGGATATAAAAATCATCGAGAAATAATAATTAAGGAATACCGGGGTCGGGTCTTGTAATTACGGATTGAGAGTAGAAAATCGGAGTTGAAGGATGAGATATTTAGAACTTCGGAAAGTTTTGAGATCTTTGAAAACACTATGCTTTGCGTGGCGAATTAATTTGGACTCTTAGATATTAGGGTGCAAAAGGGGACGGTTCTCTTTCAAGTTGAAAATCTTGTTGTTGGGTTTGATTTTTAGATAAAGATGTTTAAACCTAAATTTACAATCACCAATAAGATAAATAATTTCTTGCTTGAGATTGAGAGAGCGAGAGGCTTCCTGGATGCCACACAATTAAAAAGAGAATGGATAGAAGGGATGCGGAGCGAGGCTCTTATTTTAGAATCTCACGCATCAACCCATATTGAAGGCACAAAACTCACTCTTTCCCAGGCAAGAAGAATCCTCACGGGCAAAAGGGTTTCAGGTGTTCACCCAGATGATAAAAAAGAACTACTAAATTATAAGGAGGCAGTTGACTTTGTCTCTCGATGGCTGGGGAAGAAGGATTTTATCACCGAAAACCTTATTCGTGAAATCCATAGAATACTTGTGAAAGGAGTGAGAGGTAACTCAGCATCACCTGGCAACTACAGGAAAATTCAAAATTATATAGTTAATTCCCTGACAGGAGAAATTATATACACCCCACCCTCTCCAGAAAAAGTTCCAACTTTAATGAAGGAATTCATCCTCTGGCTAAATGAAGAATCTGATATATCACCTGTGATTAGAGCAGGAATTAGCCAATTCCAGTTTGTCCATATTCATCCCTTCCTTGACGGGAATGGAAGAACTGCTCGCCTTATTTGTACACTCATTTTATACAAGAATGGATATGACTTTAAACGCCTTTTCTCCCTATCGGAGCATTATGATAAAAATCGCGGGAAATATTATGATGCTATTCAATCAGTGAGAGAAAATAATATGGATATGACAGAATGGCTTGAATATTTTACAGAGGGATTAAAGACCCAAATGATGGAAGTAAAAAATAAAGGAGTATCAGCGATAAAGAAAGACAGCCTTATGGAACAAGCATCTAAAAAAGGACTAAATGATAGGCAAAAAAGGGGGTTAGTTTTCCTTGTTGATAATAAATATATAAGTAGAGCAAAATATGTAGAACGATATAAAGTATCTTTAAGAACCGCTAATTATGATCTTTCTCAACTTGAAGATTTCGGCTTTATAGAAAAGGTAGGCGTGGGAAGAGCAATAAAATACAGGTTAAAATAGAATTGCACGCAAATTGCACGCAAATTGCACGCAAATTATGTAACGAATCGAAGTCAATCTGAAAACTGAAGTCTATAACCTTTTGGCGACAGTAATCTCGGTGTAATATGAAAAATAATCGTTTCTTAAACGGGTATCTGAAATCTGGGGACGAATCAATAGGCCCATATGCTGTTGAACTTGATTTTGATAAAAACTTGCCAGGGTATAGACATAAAAAAGGCATTCTCTATTCAGTTATTGATAAGCAATCACTATCCCGTCTTAGATCTTTTATGCGCATCTGTTCATCAAATAAAGAATTATCTTTTGTGGCAGAGAATAAATATTCAACAATAGAACTTAAGGGAGTCTTTCCCAAGAGTATTCCCGGCGAATTATCCAGCTCCACAACTGGGCATATTGAGAAAGTATGTAAGTTTACTTTCAACACATTTTTAGAAAGATATGGTAAAAATGAAAAAAACCTTGTTGCTACTGCAATTTGCTTTCACATAGAGGATATGGTTTTATTCCGCCCATCACTGAAATGTAATAGCAATCTGTTCGGCGAAGGTGGCAAGCCAAATATGATAACCGTAAATTTAAGCGAGTATTATTGGAAATTGGGGTCAGGCTGAAAACTGAAATATAGAACAAATATGATATTAAGTTTGATTTTTACAAGTAGCTGAAATGAAGGAAGCCATACTATATCCTGGGGAAGATGGTTATTGGGTGGTGGAGTGTCCCAGCTTACCCGGATGTATTAGTCAGGGCAAGACAAAGGAAGAAGCGATCAAGAATATCAAAGAAGCCATAAATTGCTACATTCACGCCCTTGAAGAAGATAATCTCCCAATACCTGAAGAGAAGTTTGAAGCCAAACTGATAGCTGTATGAGTAAATTTCCTGTCATATCTGTTAGAAGAGGCATCTATGCAAACCAAAAAAGAGAATAAGAGATACTATGAAATTCTCAGGGCTATGAGTGGTGAGCAAAGATTAAAAATAGGTTTTGAGATGCGCGATTTTACTATGAAACTCGTAGAGGCATCAATCCGAAATCAGTACCCCGAAATTTCCGATGAGGAACTCAAGCGAAAAATTAAGGAGAGGATTTCTTATTGGTCTCAAGGTGGATTTTTGGATTTGTGGGAATGACGAATTTGCTCGTGATGAATTCGAGCATCGTATCAAGGTTAAAGCACTGGGAACCGAGATGCGGTTTCCAATAGCTGAAGATGTTATTATTAGGAAATTGGATTGGTACAAGAGTTCCGACATTGATAAGCACTATCTGGATGTCCTTGGGATATACAGGATACAGAGAGAAAACCTTAACACAGGGTATATTACTCAATGGGTAAGCAGAAAGTCAACCATTAAAATCTGGCAGAAAATAGTGGATAGGAAAAGATAGGGTCGAGTCGGACCTTTACAAGGAGCTAAAATGAGGGAAGCCATACTGTATCTTGGGGAAGATGGTTATTGGGTAGCGGAGTGCCCCAGCCTACTAATGAAACGATTAAAGTTCAAGGGCAAGATCAGAAAAGAGTTTCAAAGCAATTTAAGCGGAAAAAATAAAAAATGTCAGAAAAACTTGACAAATTGTCGAAAATGTGGTATAATATATTTAGAATTAACTCCCATCATTGCACGCTTAATGATGCATAATTAGCTCCCGGGGGTTGCAATGCAACCCTCGGCTTTTTAGATAAGATATCCTATAAAGATCGGAATGTCTGATTACATACATTAAAAACGAGATTACACAGATGAAAGACAATCTTGGTCGGGATTGGGTCTTAACTGGGATGGACAACCACTCACAGAGCCGTATGGCAAGGGTTGTCCCTACCGAAAGGGTAAGATATTGCATTTATTGACAACACATTGGAGGTGAATTATGGCAGAGGTGAAAATTTGTGACATCGAATCCGGTATGCGGAATATTGAGGTAACGGGTCGAATAACAAAGATAGGCGAGCGAAGAAATGTTCAAACCAAATTCGGACCTGCAGATGTCGTCACAGCCACCTTAAAGGACGAAACGGGTTCAATCGATCTCAGTCTCTGGAGACAACAGATTGATATGGTGAAGGAAGGCGATGATGTTAAAATAACGAATGCCTACTCTAAAGTTTTCGGCGGCAAGCCTCAACTGAATATAGGAAAGGATGGCGAAATAATCAATACCGGAAAAGAGTAAATACAGAATTGAGGGTCAGGTCTTGACTTTAGACATTAGTAAGAGGCTGAAGCCATAAAACGGCGTGCATCCTCTCTTTGCACCTGTCTCTTCTACACGAGTAGAATAATTCCGGGTTTTCGTATGTACATATACGGAAATTTGACATATCCTTTACACCCATAGACCTTGCCTGTTCCTCGTTCTCACTCCAGAGGTCCATTTCAAAACAGTTTGGACATATGGACGGGCTGAATAGAACGCAGAGCGTGGAGGGTACAGAATCGTATGTATCTTCGAGGCAAATAATTCCCTTTTCCAATATCTTCTTTTCTGTTCCCCTTTTACCGGCATGCAGGAGGCATATAGCATCGTGGATTGGGTCGTATATGTAAATGGCGAGGCAATCCGCAACCTTTACCCTCAGGACCACCTCGGGATTATCGGTAGCAAGTCCGTCACCATCATACTCTCCGGGGGATGATACAACACAGATTTTATCGCTGTGGGTCTGTCTCAGATATGCAATTGGGTTTTCGGGCTCTCCCCGACTTATGTTGTGATAAAAATCCGAGAGTTTACCAACCCTCGTGGAAAAGTATCCTTTTACACCCTCCCATCCATTCCATTCGAGCCACAGGGAGGAATTGCTTCGTACTTTTTTCCAGTACATAGCAATCGGTTCGGTTATCAGTTATTGGTAATCAGTTATCGGTAAGGAGCAACATTCTGTCACTCCATTTGGTCGCAACCGGGTATGGTTGTGCAAAAACAACCGTTGCACAGCATCCGTATGGAGCAGCAAGTTGGAGTTAATCCGTAAGGATT
>DFBT01000054.1:0-1666 GCA_002366725.1 Caldifarciminota bacterium UBA3073 | reverse complement strand
GCCTACCACTTCAATCGCAACCGGCCATACGGCTCGTATGAGGAGGTTGCTCCTACCAGTTCCTACGCAAGCTAAAGCTTGCGGCTACCCTCTTCTCTCTTCTCTCTTCCCTCTTCATATTCCTTACTTCAGCTTCACGATCTTCTTAATCGAATGGAAGTCTCCCGAGGAGAATCTCACAAAATATACACCGCCGGATACCCTCATACCCCTCGAATCCCTTCCATCCCATTTCACATCATAGAAGCCCGTCTCCTTCACACCGCTCTCAAGTACAGAAATCTTCTGACCAAGCACATTGTATACCTCCAACGAAACCTCCCCCTTCCTGGGTATCGCATATCTTATCCTCGTTACATCGCCAAAGGGATTGGGCGTATTCTGATAGAGCGCATATACCCTCGGTATATCCTCGCCTATTCCAACAAGAGGCTTCACATAAACATCCTTTTCAATGGCATTGTTGTTGGTGCCCTCGTCCATCCTCATTCTCGTCTCAGCCCTCGCCGTGAGCGTCGTATCACTCACCCCGGGCGTCCATTCGTCAAACTCCACCTCAACCCTCGTCCCGGGTGCCACATCGGCAAATACGGTATCATTGTAGTCCCCCACGCTGAATACGACCGGAAACGGCGTCTCCTCAACCCCGTAGTTGTATATACTCGCCGTGGGGACATATGTGGAATCCTTATATACAGTGTCTGGTAATGAGATCGACAACACACCCACATCGTGAATACCCGCTGAATCAGCATACCCAACCCACACATCATCCACATACCAACCCGGATAGGTCACAGACCCATCACTCCCGAAGTGAAACCTGATCTGTATACTCGTGTCTGCATATGCAGAGAGGTCAAAGACCGCCTCTGTCCAGGTCGTGTTCTCACCACAATAACCGGGCTCACCGGGTATGCCCGCATTTCCACTCGACATAGAACTCTCCGGATAACCGCCCTCGGGGATTACCACATCGAAACTTCCGCCGGTTGAAACCTTCACATTCCCGCCGTCATAGGGATGCATACCCAATTCAGTGTCATACCAGTGATAAAATCTGAGTTCCACATAAGCTGCATCGGGAATTGCAATCTCCGGTGTGGTAAGCCGAGAATTGGAATAATTGGAGTAATCACTACCGAGTTTCGTTGCCCACAACTTCTCGCCGGAATGAGCTCCCGACGGACCGGTTGTGGGTACACCCCACTGCCAGTCTGATGTGCCCGTCGCATCACCGTCATCATCCTCAAAATCTGTAAAGTAAAGCGTCGTTATGGGATAGAGCGTGAAATCTACATCGGACTGCGGAACAGATACATCTTCCTTCACATCCTCGGTATACCCCTTCCTGTACGCCCTCACCGTGTACAATGCACCGGGCGGTAGGTTCAATGCATAATTACCCCTGCCGTCGTCCGTGGTGGAAAAGGTATATTCCCCATAACGAGCCTCAACGGTAACACCCGAATTGTCTCCCGTGTCTCTCAGATTCACCACGCCGGAAAGCAACACCATTTCACCGGGAACGAGTTCCACATCCTTCACATTCTCACCCACAAGCAGCATAAATGTATCACAATATTCCTCATAACCAAAACTCGTTACCTCTACATCATAATAACCAACGGGTAAACTGTCGGGAACAACATATACACCGCTGTCA
>DFBT01000042.1:2417-13164 GCA_002366725.1 Caldifarciminota bacterium UBA3073 | reverse complement strand
GTTCCAATATCTACTATCTCTATCTGTGTATAGTCCTGACGGTGCCCCTTCATTCTCCTATACTTCTTTCTTTTTTTGTATTTGTAGACAAGAATCTTTGGATATTTTCCGAACTTGAGAACCTTTGCATCCACATACGCATTGTCTACATAGGGCTTGCCTATTTTCACACTATTACCATCCGAGACCGCAAGCACCGTGGCTATATGCACTACATCTCCCTCTTTGGCATCGAGCTTCGGAACGTTCAGAACCTCATTTTCATTTATCCTGTACTGAAATCCCGCTATTTCAATAACTGCATTCATGCTCCCTCCAGACGAAAAGAAATCTCTTATAAAAGATTATCCCAGAATATGCATTAACCACACCTGCCTGCCGGTAGGCAGGGATGGGCACAGATAAACACAGATTACATAAGGATCTTCAAGAATATGAGCTTTTACCTTTTGGGTGAAAAACTGGTTTTGAATTTAATTTTTGTCCATACGGATGCTGTGCATAAATTCTTTGTTGACCTATCTCGTGATAATCTCGTGTAATCTTGTCCATACGGATCTTGAGATGGTTTCTTAACGCATAATTTAGGATTATTGTTCTCCCGTTGTATCCATTATTACAGAACCAGCTTGCGGTGAAGGCCAGCCGGTTGAACCGAAGTCGCCCTTCTCTATGGCTTTTTCTACTGCAGAGGTAGCCCTCGTGGTTTTCGCCATCGTTGTGAGGACTACAGATGTCACAATAAACACAGAGGCAAGTATGATGGTGACCTTCGTGAGAAACGGGGCTGCCCCCTTTCCACCAAAAATTGTTGTTCCTCCCCCACCAAACATACCCGAGAGGCCTCCACTTTTGGAGGGTTGAAGTAGTATCACCACCAACAAGAAAATACTGCATATCGTATGTATAACGAGTAAAAATGTATGCATGGAACCCCCAACATTAAAAGAAAAAAGTTATTGAGTCCTGATGGAATAGCTCACTCATTCCACAGGATAAATCATTAGGTCATTCAGTTATTAAAGAATTGATTGCCCGGTGATATGTGGATAGCACCGATAACCTGATTGCTTAATAACTTAACTACTTAATGACATAACTACTATGTTTGTCCGTGCCTATCCGTGTTTATCCGTGGTTAACTTGTTCTTTTCTGATGCTGTTCTTATAATCTCAAGGAATGACTCTGCCTTTAAACTTGCTCCCCCCACAAGTCCTCCATCTATATGCTCTTTCTCAATAAGGGAAGAGATATTCTCAGGTTTGATGCTACCCCCATACAGTATTCTCATTTCTTCTGCGATCTTGTATCCAAACCTCTTTCCCGTCCACTCCCTTATAAACTGGTGCATTTCGTTTGCCACATCGGGGTCGCAGGTTTTACCCGTGCCAATGGCCCACACGGGTTCATATGCTATTGTTATTTTTCGAATATAATCATCCGGTATGTCGGAGAGACTCCCTCCCAATTGCGTCTTTACGACATCGTATGCCCCACCGCTTTCCCTTTCTTCCGATTTCTCTCCAACACAGAGTATCGTGTACAAGCCCACGCCGATCGCGGCTCTCAGTTTCATTCCGATGATATCTCCCGTTTCAGCGAAATACTTTCTTCTCTCAGAGTGACCCAATATTACATACTCACATCCGACATCGAGCAGAAAGAGTGGGGAGATCTCTCCCGTATAAGCCCCATTCATTTCATAGAAGCAGTCCTGAGCGCCAAGTTTTACCGGTGAATCCCTTGTGACCTCATGAACCTCCGCAAGTGCGGTAAAAGGAGGGCATATCAATACATCAACATTGAGAATATCTCCAATACCTTCTTTTATACGGCGGGAGAGTTCCAGGGCATCTTTCCCTCCCTTATTTAGCTTCCAGTTACCCGCAATCAATGGCTTTCTCATTTTGCCTCTTATCTTTCCGGTTCCAATCTGCCATCTGTTAGTTTGAATACGCGACCCGCTATCTCCTTCATAGACTCCTTATGTGTCACTATGACAAATGTGCGTTTTGTCTCTATGGCAATCCTTTTTATCAGGTTGTGGAGCGACGAGGATAGTTCCCTATCCAGATTCCCGGATGGTTCATCGGCCAACACAATAGACGGGTCATTAGCGAGTGCCCTCGCCACCGCAACTCGTTGCCTTTCCCCTCCCGAGAGTTGAGATGGTAAATGCCCTTTTCTATGGGCGACCGATACCAGTTCAAGAATTTCCTTTGCCCTTTCTATTCTGTTTTCTCCCCTTATCCACAGGGGCATTGCCACATTCTCAAGTGCCGTAAACTCTGGCAGGAGATGATGAAACTGAAATATAAAGCCTATTTTTTTATTTCTGATAACTGCAAGTTCCCGGTCCCTGTGGTCAAAGAGATTTTCTCCGTCAATGAACACCTCTCCACTGGTGGGTCTCAGGAGTCCCCCAAGGATGTAGAGGAGGGTAGACTTGCCGGAACCAGATGGGCCAACGATCACGACAATTTCACCCCTGTTTACAGACAGGGAGACATCTCTGAGAACGACAAGTTCTCCGGAGTCCTCTTTGTAATTTTTATATAATGAGCGTGCTTCGAGTACAAACCCCATATTCTATCCAAATGAAGCATCGGAAAGTGGTGCTTGCTGACGAGTGGTTACCAAGTGAGCCACATAAAAAAATTTTCTTGATCGTACAGGAAACTATACATTAACAGGGATTTAAAGAGATTTTTAAAAATCTCTTTTTATATTTCCATGCCCGAAGGATCCGTATGGACAAGTATAAATATATTCCAGATTTTAGTTTTTTTTGCTTTAAGATTTTTATTTGTATTTATCTGTGTTTTTCTGCGTCCGATTTTTTCCTTGACTTTTTAGAATTTAGATAGTATAATTTAGGTACTATGCATATCCTCATCGGCATCTACATCGTGAGTTATATAAATGTCTCCTACACAGCTCCGCCAAAACCGCCTTTGGGAGGACGACTGTCGATCCAAAATCCATTCCCCGGTGAGGGAAGAAATCTACCGAGACCGTCTATTTCAACCTTTTCAACAATACTCGCGGGTGGCGTTTCTATCGGCTCTATCCTTATGATAATAGACCCCCTGGTGAGAGACCATGTCCTCCGGAAACTTGAATTCATAACCAGTCCCAATCATGCTGCTCCAGAGAATAAGGGACCGTTTCATGTAAGGACTTTGCAACAGGAATTGAATCAGAGCTCACAACTCGACCGTGCGGTTCACTTTATGATACCCTGTCTTTTGACAAACTATGCTGTTTCTGCCGCAAAAGATGTTGCAAAAAATTTCGAATTCTCCCAAAAGACCGCGTGCCTCGCAGCCATTGCAGTGGTTGGCGCGGGCAGTATAATTGATGAATATTTAGACGGACTTCAAAGAGACGACGGATTCAGCCCCTTCGATTTCGGCGCAAATATATTGGGAATTCTCTATGGTTTATTAAAGCAACAGAATAAACTACAGTATATAGATATTAACTGGGACTTTTGCAGCGAGGCAAAGCCCGATACCTGGGAATGGGCATGGTGGAATTACATGCCCGCGTACGCCTTCCGTGTCAGAATTGATATTATGCAGATATTAACTGGCGAAGACAGGGGAATCTTCGACGAATATACGAAATACTTTGCCTATCTTCCTTTTATGCACTAATACGCAATAGGGGGTATCACAGACAACACTGAGGTTTTACATCCCCCCTATACACCGAACTACCATTTGAACTGTGCGAAGACACGATTTGCTTCCGCCATACGGTGTGTATCCTCTTTCTTTTTTATTGCGCTTCCCTCTCTCTTTGAGGCGGCTATAATTTCATCAGCCAGTTTGTCATACATGGGTTTGCCTTTTGCCTTTTTTGCGGCGTCCACTATCCATCTTATCGCGAGCGATATGCGTCTTTTCCTTCTCACCTCCATCGGAACCTGATATGTGGCACCGCCGATCCTCCTGGGTTTCACCTCAACGACCGGCTTTACATTTTCCATTGCCTGGTTGAACACATCAAACCCGGGCTTGCCCGTTTTCTTTTCTATAGTTTCAAGGGTCTCGTGGAATATCTTCTGGGCGATTCCCTTCTTACCGTCCTTCATAAGACAGTTGATAAATTTGTGGGCAAGGGCACTGCCGTATTTATATTCGGGTGGTATCTCCCTTGTCTCTGGCCTTTTCCTCCTCGGCATGAATACCTCCTCTGGATAAAATTGTGGTCCCAGATGATTTTTCAATTTAGCATATAAGTTTAACACAAATTTTGCAAAATGTCAAGAAAAAAATCATCGGATGAGGCTGAGGCGGGACGTCCAATTTTTTTCTTGACAAATATAGATATTTGTGGTATAATATTTTATAATTTAAGAAGTTCCAACAGCGGGGTCGTAGTTCAGATTGGTTAGAACGCTGGCCTGTCAAGCCAGAGGTCGCCGGTTCGATCCCGGTCGACCCCGCATCCTCGTGTATTGAGTCTTCAAGCGCCAAGTATCTAAATTTGAATCTCCAAAAAATGATGGAATTATATGTTCAGAATCCAAACGGAATACAAGAGGGTTTGTATATGTGGATTTAGAATGTTGGGTTCATTTGGCAATTATATTTAATTGGTGGGGTCTTCTGTGAAAGACCCCATTTTATTTATATGCCGATACTATTACCCGATATAAAAGAGTTGATAGAGGAGAGAGCAGGCAAGGACATTGTAGATATTCTTGTCGAGGCAAGCCCACAAGATGTTGCAGAACTCATTTCTCAGCTTCCCTCCTCTGAGATGGTGTATGTGTTCAACCTCCTCCCCGTTGAACTCGCCATAGATGTGTTTGAAGAACTCGGTGTGGATAAAGAAAATGAGATACTCGATGGTGTGAGAAAGGAAAAGAAAACGGCAATACTTAACCGCATGGCATCGGATGACCGGGCAGACCTGTTTGAGGGGTTGGACGAGAAACATAAGAAATACTACTTCTCTATAATGGAGAAGGAAGAGGCGGAAGATGTAAGAGAGTTGCTTTCCTATCCGCCCGATACGGCGGGTGGGCTTATGACAACAGATTATGTCGCAGTATACGAATGGATGTCCGTGGGTGATGCGGTGGCGAGACTAAGAGAAACGGCGAAGGATGTTGATTTTGTTTATGAAGTCTATGTCCTGGACAGGAAAGACCGCCCAGTGGGTATCATAACATTGAAAGACCTTGTAATGTATAATCAGGACGAGCCAATTGGTAAGATCATGAAGAGAAGCATGGTAAAGGCAAGGGTCGATGACAATCAGGAGAAGGTTGCCTCTCTTTTCTCTAAATACGATGTTACAATGATGCCCGTCGTGGACAGGAAAAGGTTGATGAAGGGGGTAATCACGGTTGACGATGTGATAGATGTGATAGAGGAAGAGGGCACGGAGGATATGTACCACTTCGGGGCAGCGGGAAATCCTCCCGAAAATTACTTCTCGGACGGGATTTTGGGAATGGCGAGAAAGAGGATGGTGTGGCTTCTCATCCTTGTCTTCGCGGGATTCCTGTCGGGTATGGTTATAGAACATTACTCTTCCACACTACACTTGATGCTTATCCTGGCGAGCTTTATACCCGTGCTTACGGGTTCGGGTGGTAATGCCGGCACACAGGCTGCCGCCGTCGTCATAAGGGGGATTGCCGTGGGGGACATAAGAATACGGGATATATGGAGAGTTGTGGGGAGAGAGTTTCTGATTGGTGCCCTTGTGGGTACTGGTCTTGGTTGTCTAACGGCGCTGCGGGCAACTCTTACGGGAGGGGGCGGTCTTGTGGGACTGATAGTGGGCTCTGCAATGATTATCTCTGTTGCAATTGCCACGGCACTTGGAGGATTTTTACCACTCCTTTTCAAAAAATTGAATTGGGATCCTGCTCTTATGTCTGGCCCATTTCTAACCACCATTATGGATGTTATATCACTTGGTATATACTTTGAGATCGCGAGGAGAATGCTGAGGCTCGTCGGATGACCCATTGAAAATTGAAAAATGAAAATTGCAAAATGCAAAAGTCGGGTATAAGATCATAGACTTGAGACCGCAGACTGAAGACCTTGTTCTGTGTCACTGGTCTGTGTCTGGAGAGTCAGATAAAGGGTCTTTGGTCTTATGTCTTCGGTCTTTAGTCTTGTTTTTGCATTTACAAATATGTCGCGACCTATTTCCATAAAAGATGTTCTTCCAAATGTATTATCTACACTCGGTATAAAGAAGGGCATAGAGAGACAGAAGGCAATATTTGTATGGGATAAGGTTGTTGGCAGGGATATAAGGAGACATACAAAACCAAGGTATGTCAGGGGTAAAAAGATCTGGGTGGATGTTGATGACCCCATATGGATACAGCAGCTCTCCTTCCTCAAATCAAAAATCCTGAAAAAATTGAACGGGGAACTGGGAGGGAAACATATAGTGGATATAATATTTAAGTTAAAATCAGGGGAATAACATTGAAGATTGAAGATTGAACATTGAAGATTGAAAATTGAAGATTGAAGATTTCAGGTTTCAGATTACAAATAACGAACCACAAACAACGAGTAACGATCAGCCTTTTTTCGTGGACTCCGTGCCTTTTGGCTGTTACTTATCTCTCGTCACCCATCATCTGCTTAATCCGTGTAATCCGTTGATTCGCCTAATCTCTTGACTCAGATCAGATGATTTTTTTCTTGACATAAATGAGATTTTGTGTTATAATCCCACCCTATGAGAAGGTTCACATTCCCCGGAGGTATACATCCCGAAGAGCATAAGTCCTTAACGGAGGGAAAGCCCATCAGGGAGATAAAACCACCTGATGAGGTTATTATTCCCCTCTCTCAGCACACCGGCTCTCCGGCAAAGCCCATAGTTGAAAAAGGTGGTAGGGTAAAGGTCGGCACAAAGATAGGTGAACTGACGGGGTTTATATCCGCAAATATTCACTCGTCTGTATCGGGAGAGATAAAAAAAGTGGACCTTCATTCACACCCCGCTGGCGGGAATGTGCTCTCTGTATTTATAACCAACGACGGGAAAGATGAATGTGAAGATACATCTGAGAAGGATATCGATTCACTTTCGGCAAAAGATATTATAGGTATCGTGAAAGAGGCGGGGATCGTTGGGCTCGGAGGGGCGGCATTCCCAACCTATGTAAAACTCTCCCCGCCCAGGGGAAAATCATACCAAGCACTCATCCTGAATGGCTCAGAATGCGAACCCTATCTCACCTGCGACTGTCGGCTGATGGTGGAAAGACCTGAGGACCTTCTTCTTGGAGGAAGGCTGATAGCGAGGGCAATCGGGGTCAAAAGATGCATTATTGCCATTGAGGAGAATAAGCCCGATGCCATTGGGAAGATGGACAAATTGGCGGGAAAATACGACTTTGAGCTTGCCGTGTTGAGGACGAAGTATCCCGAGGGCGCAGAGAAACAGTTAATATGGGCGATAGCGGGGAGTGAAGTTCCGACCGGAGGATTGCCCGTGGATGTTGGAATGTGTGTCCATAATGTTGGAACTGCCCTTGCGGTCTATGAGGCAGCGAGATTTGGTAAGCCCCTGATCGAGCGCGTGGTCACAGTTACGGGTGCTGTGAAAAGCCCATCGAATTTCAAGGTGAGGATAGGAACGAGTTTTAAAAAGTTGGTGGATGAGGCGGGTGGATATCTCGGTGAACCCGGCAAACTCATTGCGGGTGGACCCATGATGGGTATATCTCAATATACAGATGAGGTACCCGTCGTCAAGGGAACCACGGGTATATTCATACAGAAAAAGGAGGAATCTGTTCCCCCCCACCAGACAGCCTGTATAAAGTGTAGCAGGTGTGTTGATGTGTGTCCAATGAGACTTTTGCCGACGAGTATTCTGGCATTTATAGAGAGGGGCGATTTCTCCACCGCAAAAGAACTCGGAGTGCTTGATTGTATGGAATGCGGGAGCTGTGAGTATGTGTGTCCCGCAAGGAGACCTCTCATTCATAATTTCAAACTCGCAAAGGTGAGACTGAGATAGGTTACAGATTGTAAATATTAGATTCCAGATTACCGATGTCCAATGACTAATGACCAATTTAGGATAATTTTGCATTTTGCAATTTGCATTTTTCATTGCTGTAATGTTTAGGGTTTCTCCATATCCCCACATAAGAGACGAGGTAACCACGAGAAGGATAATGTTTATCGTGATTGCCTCGCTCATGCCGGCATTTGCCGGTTCCATCTTCTTCTTCGGCATAAAGGTGCTCGTTCTTACGGCGATCTCGGTTGCATCCAGTCTCATTTGCGAGGTGTTGTGTCAGATAATTAGGAAGAAACCGATTACCGTGAGTGACGGCAGCGCAGTCGTAACGGGTATACTCCTTGCATTCAATCTTCCCCCGAATGTTCCTTATTTTGTGCCGGCGGTTGGGGCATTTTTCGCAATAGTGGTCGGAAAACAGGTATTTGGTGGACTTGGATATAACATATTCAATCCCGCACTTGTGGGCAGGGCATTCCTTATGGCATCGTGGCCATCGTTTATGACGGGTAGATGGGCAGTACCGAGAATCGGCACCATGAGTGGCATAATTCCCGGGCTTTCATCCCTTGATGTGGTATCATCCGCGACACCACTCACGGCAGCCAAGGTCTATTCCGGTGTCCCGGGGCTGATATCCCTTTTGAATGATAAGTCAACCCTTCTCTCCCTCTTTGTTGGAACGAGGGGAGGATGCCTGGGAGAGACTTCCTGTCTACTTCTCCTTGCGGGCGGCATAATTCTATTAATATTCAAGATAATAGATTACAGGATTCCACTTTCTTATTTCGTTACCGTGTTCTCACTTACCGGTATTTTGTGGTTTCTGGGAGTCACTCCCCTAACCCCCATCTTCCATATCCTCTCCGGCGGTCTATTTTTGGGTGCCTTCTTTATGGCGACAGATTATACCACATCACCGATAACGAAAGAGGGAAGGTGGATATTCGCAATAGGATGCGGTGTTATAACTGTTGTGATAAGGCTATGGGGAGGATACCCGGAGGGTGTATCGTATTCCATACTCCTCATGAATGCAGGTACTCCCTTGATTAACAGATTTACCCGTCCCAGGATATTTGGACACTGAGAGATAGATTTCAGATTGTAGATTGTAGATTTTAGATTAGATACCACCAATAACCCAATTTACTTTATCCTTTATCCTTAATAATCTACAATGGGAAAGATAATATCCCAGAGAGAGGCATCCTCAATCAGTGAGGAAGAGAGGGTGAAGGGCAGGTGTATTGTCTTCACGAACGGCTGTTTTGACATAATACACAGGGGACATATAGAACTTCTAAAACAGGCGAAGGCAAAGGGGGATATCCTGATAGTCGGCCTCAATTCCGATAGTTCTGTGAGAAAGATAAAGGGGGAGGGACGTCCCATAGTTGATGAAGAATCGCGTGCTGTCATACTATCATCCATTATATATGTGGATTATGTGGTGGTCTTCAATGAAGAAACCCCCTATGGTCTGATAAAGGCAATAAGACCGAGTGTACTCGTGAAAGGGGAAGATTGGGGGGAAGAGGAAATTATTGGCAGGGACATTGCGGGAGAGGTTGTGAGGGCAAAGCTTACTCCGGGCTACTCCACAACGGAGATGATAAAAAAAATAATGTCAAATTTCCAATTACCAATATCCAATAAAATGTCAAATGATGAAAAATAGGTTATTAAGTTATTAAGTCATTGGGTCATTGAAATATTCCCAAGCGTGATTCTTAATTACCTAATGACCCAATAACCTAATACCCAATGCCTATCTTAATTTGGCATTTGGATTTTGATATTCTATATGAAGGGTTTTTTTGACAGGGTTAAGATATGGGTGCGCGGGGGTGGGGGTGGAGACGGATGTGTGAGCTTTAGAAGGGAGAGATTTGTCCCAAAGGGGGGTCCCAATGGAGGTGACGGTGGTAAGGGTGGCGATGTAGTCATCGTTGCTTCGTTTGAGCGCTCCAATCTGCTTCACCTTTACTACAAGCCCCATTACAGGGCAGAGAGAGGTGGACACGGGAGTGGAAAGAACAGAAGGGGTAAGAATGGAAGAAATGTGTTTGCAAAGGTGCCTCCCGGGACGGTGGTTTACTGTGATGGAAGGATGTTATCGGATCTCCTGCACGAGGGAGATAGCATTTTAGTTGCAGGGGGTGGAAAAGGGGGGAGAGGAAACGCAAGTTTCACTACACCAACACATCAAACACCGAGGGAATATGAGAAGGGAGAACCCGGAGAGGAGAGGGAGCTCATTCTCGAACTCAAATTGATCGGTGATGTGGGGCTCGTTGGTTATCCAAACGCCGGTAAATCTACATTCCTTTCAAAGGTATCAAATGCAAAACCCAAGATGGCATCGTATCCATTTACAACGCTTTCCCCCGTTCTTGGCAGAACAGAAAACGGCATGGTAGTTGCCGACATACCGGGGATAATTGAGGATGCCCACAGGGGAAGGGGACTCGGGCTCCAGTTTTTGAGACATATAGAGAGAACAAAGGCGCTTCTCTTCATTTTGGATGCCACAAGGGACCCCGTTTCAGACCTTTACGCCCTTAAAAGAGAGTTGTCTGCGTATAATCCGGTTATGTTAAAGAAGCCCCATCTCATTGCGATAAACAAGATAGACCTCGTTGATGACGAGAGAAAGTATGTGAAATTACCTCTTTCCCCCAAACCCCATCTCATATCTGCCCTCTACGGTAAGGGATT
>DFBT01000042.1:0-2370 GCA_002366725.1 Caldifarciminota bacterium UBA3073 | reverse complement strand
AAGACACCAAGATTGTAGATATCAGATTGGAGATTACGAATAACGAACTACGAATAACCAGTAACGATCAGCCTTTGTGTACTTCGTGACTTAGTGCCTTTATGGTTTTGTTATTAATTTTGCACTTTTATATGTCTCGCCATTGGCGGCGATAATTTTGATACCTGCCTACCGGTCCCTACGGATCCGTATGGGCAGGCAGGTTTACATTTTGATTTTTGATTCAACTTCCAGGGGTTGTTATGAGCAAATATAAAAACAGAATGGGTAATCTCACGAAGGGAGTAATGTGGTCAATAGCTCTTCACATAGTTATTCTCCTCTGCCTCCGTTTCGTAAATGTCGGTATATCTTTTGAAGAGCCGACATTTGTTGAGGTGGGGCTGATTTCATACACTCCACCGACAGAAGCTCACGGGGTTGTTACCAGAGAGCCCTTAATGACAAAGGAACTTGTTAAACTACCACAGGCAAAGGAGACCGAGGAAGAGCGGGTGATCGAAGAGCCATCCGTAAAAGAACTTCCACCCATATCCATTCCAGAAGAAGTGGGAAAAGAAAAGCCGTCTCCCGTTGTTGTTCAAGGAGGACCGTATATAATTGAGGGTGAGTTGTCCAGGAGAAGCATCACGCACAAGGTCATTCCACCATATCCAGAGGGATACAATATAGAGACCGATGTAAAGGTTGAAATATGGGTGTCTCCGGATGGGAGGGTGGAGAGACTGGCGCTCCTTAAAAAGGGTGGCAACATATTTGACCAGATAACCCTTGATGCATTGAGAGAATGGAGGTTTGAGAGACTTCCCCCTCACCTGCCTCAGCAAACGCAGAATGGAGTAGTCACGTTTACTTATAGACTGAGATGATAAAAGGTTTACAGAGGGTATCTATAGTGGATTTCCCGAAGAGGATATGTGTGGTTGTCTTCACCGGGGGATGTAACTTTAGGTGTCCTTACTGTCATAATCCCGAGCTGGTTGTTGGATGGGAGAAACTACCAACCATAAGAAATGCTGAAGTAGTCTCTTTCCTTGAGAGCAGGAGGGGGCTTCTCGATGGAGTCTGCATAACCGGAGGAGAGCCCACAATACATAAGAGATTACCCGATTTTATCGAGAGAGTTAAAGAGAAGGGCTTTGAGGTGAAACTCGATACAAACGGTACAAATCCCGCGATGGTCGGGGAGTTGATAAAGAACGGTCTCTTGGATTATATTGCAATGGATGTGAAGGCAACTCCCCAGAAATACGACTTGGCAACGGGGGTTTCGGTAAATATCAAGGATATAAAGAAGAGCATCAAGGTGATTATGAATGGCGGGATAGACTATGAGTTCAGAACCACAGTGTTCCCGGACTTTTTATCGATAGAGGATGCCAATAAGATAGGAGAGTGGTTGAAAGGAGCAAGTAAGTATGTGTTTCAGAGACCGAGAAAGTTGAAGATGCTGCAAGATGTTTTTAAGGACAGTCCCGTATACGCCGAGACAGAACTGAACAAGATTAAAAACATCCTTTCAGATTATGTTGAAGAGGTGACAATAAGATGATCGAGGGTCCATTTTTAACTCTTTTTCTTTCTCTGCCGCCCACCCACTGCCCGCTGTCCACTTCCCGCCATCCACTCTCTATAATAAAATTCTTGCAAAAATCAAAAAATTGTAGTATAATTATATGACAGAGACAGGTAAAGGATTTGGGAAATCTTGATATGAAAGATTCAGTTATGGATAGCCAGGCGATTGTT
Organism: Caldifarciminota bacterium UBA3073; assembly: GCA_002366725.1. Taxonomy (GTDB): domain Bacteria; phylum Hydrothermota; class UBA3073; order UBA3073; family UBA3073; genus UBA3073. The sequence continues at coordinate 621 of DFBT01000042.1, read as the reverse complement.
CCGATGGAGAGAATTGAGAAACGGATTTATCTATTTCGTGGGAAGAAGGTGATGCTCAGTACAGACCTATCTGACCTCTATGGAGTAGAGGTGCGTGCACTTGTACAGGCGGTAAAACGCAACATTGAGAGCTTCCCTGAAGATTTTATGTTCCAACTTGATGAACAGGAATATGAGATCTTGAAATCACAAATTGTGATTTCAAGTTGGGGAGGACCGAGACGTGCCCGTCCTTATGCCTTTACCAAGCAAAGCCTTAGAATCTACTTCAAGGTTCCGAATTTACCCTGCATGAAAAAGTAAAAAGAGCCTTAAAAAGTGAGCGAATTTTTAAACTAAAAAAAATCTTTTATACAACAGATATTTATTGAGCTTAATACCAGTAGGTGAAGACTCTAACGCTAATATAACTCTTTATACAGCAGGAGGTTGCAAACCATTTCACAATTTCGAAATTAAGGAATGATGAAATGGTGGACGATCTTATTATAATGTACAGAAGTATGTCCCTAAAGTTTTCTCCATGCCGATTTTAGGCTTAAAACCACCACCGAAATTACAGAGAAATGGCAAAGAAGTGTTTCCAATAAAATTCTTGCAAAAATTAAAAAATCGTGGTAT
>DFBT01000089.1 GCA_002366725.1 Caldifarciminota bacterium UBA3073 | reverse complement strand
GCTTCGTTTCTTTTGGGCATGCAAAAGAAATGAAGAATAAAGACAATATGCCAAGTTATAGGTTCATAACTGAGGACTTTTACACTCATCATATAATCTGACAATTTTCATCACAACACTTTGGGACAACGTCTAAATTTAAACTACCACACCTCCGCTGAACTTTTTCACTATAGTCAGAGAGATAATGTGGTATAGCCATCCGGTATATTCCTACTCAATGACCTTGTCATAGCATCAATATATCATATCTTTCGGAATAGGTCAAGGAAATATTTAAAATTAAAGACTTGACCCAAATCTCGAATCCAAATCTCACTACCGTTGATATGCTCTATTTATACATAGATTATACCTTCCCATGGTCATATGATACTATCTCAACAAAACTGCTCTTCTAATTGCTGAATATCCTTCTGCCTGCATTTTATAAAAATAAATTCCGCTGGAAACGTTCTTACTACTTTCATCTTTTCCATCCCATATTACTTTATGATAGCCTGGTTTTTGGGGCTTGTTAACTAAAGTTCTCACCAACTGTCCACAAATATTATATATCTTTACTTCAATGTTACATTCATGAGGAAGTAAATAGCGAACCGTGGTTTCAGGATTGAAGGGATTGGGATAATTTTGAGACAACGACGGTTTTTCCGGAATTAAAATAACTTTATAGTCGACTATGCCTGTAGAACCAACTGTAATAGAATCTTCTTTTGTTGAAGAACCTGAACTATTCGTAACAGTTAAACTTACTATATAAGTTCCACAACTATCATAAGTCCATTCAGGATTTTGCACTGTGCTATCAACTGTACCATCGTTATTAAAATCCCATTCCCACATCGTCGGGTTATGTAATGATCGATCTCTAAAACAAACTGTCAAAGATTCTCCGCATTGGTAGGTAAAGTCGGCTACAATGGTCATTGTATCAATAACACCAAAAGCCTGTTGGAGTTCGGACAATGCATACTCAGCCATTTCAGCTTCGAATTCTAACATTTCACTCTCAGATGGATTGTTTCCAAGGCAAGAATCAGTAGAATCAAAAATTATTTCCTCCACTGGATATATTTGATCCCATAGACCGTTTCCGTCTTCATTCCGGAGCTTATAAGAGTCTATATATCTCCCATCCGAATAGTCAAAAAGACATTGTTTAATTTGGTAAGCCACATCAAAAAGGCTATCTGCATCATCAGGAGGATTTCCAACAGACCAGTAGGGAACGGCAATTGACGCTGCAGTTTGCCCGAGCATTGTCCACATGGTGGTTGACCTTGACAGTTCGTTGGATTTAACTCCCCGAATAACTGTCGCTGAAACTGATATGTGTCTGCAGATGCTAAATTTGGTTTTTATATAACCGAATGGTCTATCAATGATCCACTGATGAGGGTATGGAACATCAACTGGCTCACTATTTGGGTACGAAAAGTCCCGCATATGGTCCTGGAGAATGCGTCGGTAATTCAGGCTGCTATCAGCACAAAGTTCTCCGATAAGGTTCATAGATCGAATAAAACGCTTCTTGCCGTCACTATCTGGTATACTATCTATATCTGTATCATAAAGGAAAAAGTCTGTCCGCACAATAAAACTATCTGCATCACACCTCCAATAAAGACTATCTCCTATTTCAAACATTGCTGCACCACCTGTTCTATCAATTACACCGAAATTTGCATGAATGTCGTGATCGGGTAAAGATAGGCTGTTGATTAGAGCAACAAAATCACCTATAGTGTCGCATACACCAAGAGCTTCAAACATTAATGACCCGTTCCCGTGTCTTAGTAGGGTGGAGTCCATTGCATTGGAATTCACAATTGCAAATCCTTTCTCGTTCATACCCATCCAGGCAAGTCCATCTCCATTGTTTACATCCCAGACATAAATAAAATTATAATTTTCACCTGCACCATAACTTATTTTGTTATCTACATAAGTGGTACAATCTCGGGTTTTCCAAAGCAACGGGCGTCCATCTGTTGCGTCTCCCGATGCAACTCCAATTGTGCAACCTTCTGCGTTTTCATACCCGATTGTCAAAAAAAGATTGATAACTATAAAATATAAAATCAAATATTTTTCCATGGTTTCGGCTTCTTCTCAAAATATGTTTTGTATAAGGAATCGAAACTTCACACAAACTAAACGCCGTGGGAAATCTAAGAAGGTCAGGTTTTTAATTTTAACCGCTACACCTCTGCTGAACTTTTTCGCTATAGTCAGAGAGGCAATGTGGTATATCTATCCAGTATATTCCACATTCGATAGTCTTGTCATAGCATCATTATACCATATCTTTCGGAATAGGGCAAGAAAAAAATTTAAAATTAAAGACCTGACCCCAATCTCACCAATTTCCTCGATGTGGAATTATCTCCCGCCACCAGTCTCACAAAATAAACTCCACTTGCCACCTCATTGCCTTTATTGTCTTTCCCATTCCATCTTGCCCTGTGACACCCTCCCTCAATTTCTCCGTCTATCAGTGTCTTCACCAATCTACCGGATATATCGTAGATCTTGAGTGAGCCTTTCGATAGACGCTGACACGAATAACGAATCACGGTCAACGAACTGAACGGATTTGGATAGTTCTGAAAGAGGAAGAATGCCGACGATAGTTCTGTATCATCGTGCCTGTCAACTCGAGTTGGGATTCTGTCGTAACAGGTCTCCTCATACTCAACAAAGACACTGTCGGCATGCGATGCAGACCTTACCTGCAGGAAGCGGAAGTTGTTGGGATGTGGAATCTGTAAGAGCAGGGCTGCGGGCTTCCAATCTTCCCACTCGATAATTATCACATCATCGAACCAGGCGTAGCTCACTGCGCTGTCGGGGATGTCGTTGCTGCTGCGGACATTGAAGTAGGACGCCAGACTCGGCACCGGCAGTTCTCTTTGATAGAATGTCCATTCCGTATCGCCGTCCACAAGGACACCCACATCCTCCTGGCTCAGGTGCTCACCCGAGTACCGGTGGCGATAGAACCTGACCTGGATGGTGGCATCGTTTGCGTCCTCTGTCCTGACCCAGCCGCCCAGGGTGTATGACTTATCGGGGTCACAGGGCAGCCGTCCCTCCAGGTCGGTTACCACATTGTCACCGCTGGTATTATATCTTCTCAGGCAGAGACATCGTTCGCCGGTGTGGGCGAGCGTATCCTCAAGCCACTCGTCGGAGCTGTTCAGGTTCCACATTGTCGCCCCCTCGTCCTCAAAATTTCCGAACCAGAGGACCTCCCTTCCTGCGCGGACTTCCCGTGCAGAACCGCCGGCGATGGAGGTTACCGACGATACACTACCATTCCCCGAGAGTGCTATCGGCTCTGAAACCCAATGACCGTCTATCTCTTTCAATGCGGATGCACCTTCTGAAACCGTTATCCGGGTTTCTACGGACAGGCTATCCAGGATGACATAAGCCACAAGGCTGTCGGGAATCACCGTGACCAATGTTCCCAATTCACGAGAATAGTCCGCCAGCCGGTCTAAGATGTGACAGCCGAGTTCTCCGGTGGCAGGGCGGGGTATGTAGTCATCTATAAAGACTGGTGTCAGCGAAAAGGAATGAAATCTATCTGAGTCAATACTGGAGTTCAAGACAACGGACGGGTAGGTTTCTGGATAATTCAGATCGAAAGTGAAGTCACCGAGGGAATGGGCAATCAGCTTTCCATTGTAGACCTCGAATCCTTGGAGGACATGGGGATGATGATTAATAACGACATCGGCACCCAAGTCTATCGCCTCCCACCTCAACTCCCTGTCTGACATTGAGGGTTTGGTGGGAAAACGAATTACATCGGGGTCGCACGGATCCAATCCATCCAGCCTGATAGGTGGGGTAGTGCTGTACTCTGTGCCGCTGTGTAGTTCGACCACAACCAAATCAGCCAGTCCCGTTGCGTATTCTATACACCGGGCGAGGTTGTGCTCGGTCAGGTATCCAAATCCCGGTTTGTTGTAGCCCGCATTCAAGAACGGTTGGTAGTTATCGTATTGTCCTGTTCGATTGCAGAGAGAAACGAAGGCGATGTTCACCCCGTCTCTCGATAGAAACACGGGCTGGAGGGCGAAGTAGGAGTTAATACCCGCCCCGGAGAAGAGGATGTTCTCGGCCTCCAATACCTCCTGGGTCTCCTCCATACCCCTCATGCCGTAGTCTATAATATGGTTGTTTGCGAGGCTCACCACATCGACCCCCGCATAAACCAAACCGGCGACATTTTCTGGACTGCTTCGGAATATAATGGGCTTGGTGGGATGAGGCACACCTTCATCGGTGAGGGGACATTCTAAGTTACAGACCGATATGTCTGCGGCATCTCCGTAGATCTCCAGGGTGGGCTCAAAGATATATTCAACTCCGTAAGTGGGGATGATCCCCCCCGGTTGCTCATAACGTCTGGCAAGCATTATGTCTCCAACGAAGTTCATCGTCAGCGGAAAGCTGGTGGGGCCCGGGTCCACATCTATCCTGCAGGTATCTCTTCCCCACATTCCGTCTGTATCGACCACCTCCAACCGAACGGTGTATGGATGGTCATCGAGAACCAAAAACTCGTGAGATGGATTTTGCTGGGTGCTGGTAGAACTATCACCGAAGTCCCAGTAGAAGTAAAGAGTATCGCTGTCCGGGTCGAAAACCACGGCATAGAACTGCACATTGACAACCAACTTGTCGTCGGCATTACGCTTTGGACTTCCCATTGTGTACTGGATTTCAACCTCAGGGGGGACGGGCAGATCCTCTGTAACATCAAAGATCTCGTCAAAGATGGTTACACCCTGCTCTGTAAAGTCCCGATCGTTTATATAGACCAGTCCGGTTATAACGGGAAGGTATCCAAACCAATCTTCGAAGTCCTGTGCCACCGGAAGAAGATAGATATGCCACCTTTCCCGGGAGAATGCTCCCTGATAGACCGTGACCCACTCATCGGGGTCCAGAAGGTCGCTTCCGGCAAATGCATAGAGCAAGACATTGCTCGAATCCACAAGCCCGAAACCCTGTATCTCCCCCCCTTCCTCGATATAAGCTGCAACCTGCCACACATCGCCGGCTTTGAGGGAACAGGGCTCGATCTCCTCCAACTTCCAGGTATTGCCGAAGAGCCTCAAGGCATAGTCGGTAGAATCGTAGGTGTTCACGCTGTCGAGCTCCCAGGCTGACGGTTCGTGATCTTGGTTATTATATGAGGAGAGTGTCACAACGCCATCCTCGAAGTTCTCGATGACCCTTCCCCTGGAGCTTTTACCGGGCATTAGAGAAAAATCCTTCAGGCATGGGGTCAACTCTGATAAGAGAAGAATAGGAATTAACGCCGACAGCAAAAAAAAGTTGGGTCTCATGAGGTTGACTTCCGTTAAAGGGCTCTACAATGGGTCTGAAGTAAATAGATTGCATTTATAGGGTCATTCTCCATAAAATACAAAAATTTCTATCACATTGTTATTTATCCCAATGGGGCGGGTGTGATCTTCCCGGTCTCTGTGAAAACACGGTAAATTAAATACCCCATCACTCCTGTAATACAGAGCAATAATATCCCCGGCAATGCCTGTCCCAAAATTATTTTCCCCACACCGATCAACGTCGAGTATGTGGCGATCACTGCCGCAATAAATCCCTTGAGATTACTCCAGCCGATACGGTCTTTTTCTGTGCCGGGTATCTGAGCGCGTATTCGTTTCCACCCCGGTCCTCCCGGGCGGACGAGTTTATAAAAAGTTATCAATTTTTTATTACTTGCGGGTGGGGTGAGTAGAGTTACTGTTACCCATACCCCGACCGAGACTGGGATAATGTATAGTAAAGTCTGAGGGAACTTTATCGTTGTGAATATTGCCAAATAGGCACTCATTATTACCGAAGTCGTGATGGCAGAAATTTCGCTCCAGGCATTAATTCTCCACCAGTACCAGCGTAAGAGATAAACCAAACCGATACCTGCATTAATTGAAGTTATAATTGTCCAGGCACCGTAAATTGAAGTCATCATAAATGTTACCAATGCGCCTATGGCGGCAATAATCAAGGTAGCAATGATCGACGCCCTTATATAATGTCTCTCGGATGCATTTTTTACCAGGAATCGGCGATAAAAATCGTTGATCAAATATGAGGCGCCCCAGTTAAGTTGAGTATCGATGGTTGATAAGAATGCCGCTAAAAAGCCAGCTAAAGCCAAACCCAGTAAACCTGCGGGCAAAAATTTTAACATCACTTTAATGTATCCCATCTCAGGGTCTTCAAGATGAGGAAAAGCAACTATCGCCACCAATCCCACCACTATCCAGGGCCAGGTGCGAAGGCAATAATGAGCGATATTACCCCAGAGAAACCCCAACCGTGCATGTTTCTCATTTTTGGCGGCCAACATACGTTGAGCAAAGTATGATCCGCCGTCTGTATTACCCGTAGTCCACCATTGCAGTCCGATATAGATAAAGAAAAACCCGATTGGTAACAACGCCGAATGCAAAGGTACAATGGCGGTTATATTCATAGCTTTCTCCGCACCCATAGTCGTTCTCAAATTCGCCAAAATATTGACCATACCACCCGATTTACTTACCGCAATTATAGCCAATAGTATCGATGTAAACATGGCAGTACAAAATTCTACAAAGTCGGTAATTACCACACCCCAAAGACCAGATAAAGATGTATAAATTACCGCAACAACAAAACAAAACGCCACTCCCTGCCATTTGGGTATTCCCAGGACACCGCCCAATATCTTCGCCATAGCTAACATTACCCAGCCCATAACTATGGCATTATAAACTAACGAGAAGTACAATGCCCGAAACCCCCGCAATGCACTTGCCGATTTACCGGAATAACGTAATTCTGCAAACTGTGTATCTGTAATAATTTTTGACCTTCGCCAGAGACGGGAGTAGAAAAAAACACCCAACATACCCGCCGCCGCACCACTCCACCAATACCAGTTGCCCGCGATACCCTTGCTCCTCACCAATCCGCTCACCGCCAAAGGCGTATCTGCAGCAAAAGTTGTAGCCACAATAGATGTACCCAATAGCCACCAGGGCAGACCGCGTCCTGCGACGAAGTAACTCTCTGTATTCTTCGTTGCTTTTTTGGACAGGTAGATCCCCAGGCCGATAATTAACGCAATGTAACCGAAGATAATACACCAATCTACCGGTGCTAAAAAACTCATAAACCCACCCTTTTTCTTGCCGGGGATTTCTATGAGACTTGTGAGGCGTCAAGATACTAAATCATTTACATGATCTTGAGCAATTCCACCTCGAAAATCAGCGTAGCATTTGGAGGGATGATATTGCCGGCTCCGCGTTGCCCATAGCCAAGCTCGGGTGGAATAATAAGTCTGCGCTTGCCACCCACTCTCATAGAGGCAATACCTTCGTCCCAACCTTTGATAACCTCTCCACGCCCCAGAACAAAGCTGAAAGGCACACCGCGGTCTCTTGAACTGTCAAATTTCGTACCGTCCTCAAGCCAGCCAGTGTAGTGCACAGACACCCGTGCTCCAATCTTGGGTGCCGGACCTGTACCCACCACGAGATCTATGTACTTCAACCCCGATAGCGTCATAACCGTTTTTCCAATTTTCTTCTCTGATGCGCATCCAACCATCACGAACACAAGCGAAATTGCCGTGAAGTAGAAAACGGCATTGAGACTTCTCAAATTCATCTAAATCACCTCCTCATCTAATTGGTCTTTTCTTCCCCTTTTTTCTTCTAAAACTTTTCAGGATAACTTCTGCTTCCAAAAAAGGTGCTGTTATAAAAGAAAATTTATCAAATATTTCAACATCTTCTATTTTTTTTACATCGACTTTAGTCGCCTTCTTTATTGAATTCACCAATTTTTTGAGAGTAAGACCGTCCGCTTTTCCCAGCGCCATAAATAACCGTGTCTTCCCTTTTTTATCAACAGTGACATCTGTGGCTTCGGTATAACCTCTCTCACCCAGTTCATCGTGGAGAGAATATTTTATAAGGGCTGCCAGAACTTTTTCTGCCTTTCTCCTTTTCAACATCTCTTGTGCCAGCTCAAGGTATTTGCCATAATCCTCTGACTTAATGACCTCTATGATCTTAGCTTTTATCCTCGATTTTTTTAGCTTCATTAAATCCTTTACCTCGGGGAGTTTTTCTTTTTGAATATCACCTCTTGCGGCTCTTTGTGCGAAAATAAGTTTTCTATATTCTATGGGCGTGACAAAAGTTATAGCTGTTGTTTCCTTTCCCAGTCTATTTATATAAGGTTCGGAATCCCGTGGTAAAGAGTAACTCATTACATGTGTTAAGTTCTCAATATGTATATCCCCTGCACCGACATCAGTGGCAATCAGAATATTTATTCTCTTCTTTTTAAATTCATCCAATATTCTTTCTCTCTGATATTGAGATACATCTCCATGTATCGCATCCGCATCGTACCCCCTATCAATGAGTTTCCGTGTGATACTGTCCACATCAACCCTCGTTCTGCAAAATATCAGTCCATAGAATTCGTCCTCATCATCTATGATCCTGCATAATGCTTCAAATTTATCTGCGGCATTCACTTCAAAGTAGATTTGATTCTTTAAATCTTCGGTAAACCGCTTTCTTTTAACCGTCATAGTCTTATGTTTTCCCATATATCTTGCCGCCAAACTTAAGATTCTTGCCGGCATCGTGGCAGAAAAGAGTAGCATTCTTTTTTTGGCGTTGGTACTTTTTAAAATCTCTTCCACATCGTTTATAAACCCCATATTCAACATTTCATCTGCTTCATCCAGAACCATATATGATATTTTTTTGAAGTTTAAACTTTTTCTATTAATATGATCTAATATCCTCTCTGGAGTTCCCACCACTATATCCATACCCCCCTTCAACCTTCTGAGCTGCTGTTCCATTGATTGGCCACCGTATATGCATACTATCTGTACCTCTTTCTCCCCCTTCAGAGAGTTCATCTCTCTCAAAACTTGTACGGCCAATTCTCTGGTTGGAACGAGAATAAGTGCCTGGATATCTTTTGAATCTTCTTTTATCTTTTCAATCAGCGGCAGTCCAAATGCCGCGGTTTTTCCCATTCCCGTTTGGGCACGTCCTATAATATTTCCCTTTCCTTTCAAAAGAATTGGGATGACCTTTTCCTGAATCGGGGTTGGCTCTTCAAACCCCATTCTCTTCAATGCCTGCAGTGCGCTTTCCGACAAGCCGAGCTTCCTAAATTTATATAATTTTTCCATATTACTCACCCTCCATTTCTAAATTATCCATTATAAAACATTTAAAACTATTTTAACCGCATCGCCCTTTTTGTCGACTCGTTCGTTTGACCGCGGCATGCAAATTCTGAAAGTATCAATCCTACTTACTACTTTAATTATAATATAAAATGGCGAGAAAGTCAAGAAAAAAAATTGGACGTCCCGCCTTTGGCGGCCGTCGCCTTTTGCAGAGGTCCCGCAATATGCGGGAGATCCCGAAGAAAGCGGGACAGATTCACCCCGCACCTATGCATAGGTGCGGGGTGAACGCTGATTACCCATGATTTCTTTATTATTGTGGTTGCAAGGAGTAATGTCATTGCGAGGGATGTCATTGCGAGGCGAAGCCGAAGCAACCCCCGAAGCAACCTCCATCTGACACATACTCGAGACTATGACTTAGTGTATAATTTCCTATGCAATCAAGAAAAATTTGCTTCGCAA
>DFBT01000062.1 GCA_002366725.1 Caldifarciminota bacterium UBA3073 | reverse complement strand
GATGTCCTTGACCTTATCAAGTAAACATCTAACAGGGTGAATAGTTTGGTGCTTAACCATACTTAGTGCTTGCAAATTCCAAAAGCATACTTAAGTTAATCAACAGGGCACTACGAACCATCGGTGACCACACATTTCAAATGGCTGAATCTTCTGTGTATTATATCCGCCCTTCCTCGAGCCCTCGGATTGAGCCTTCTTAGTCTGAAGCTCTGTTCTACGACGAGGGTTTTAATAACTGCCTCCTCCTCACTTATATCTTCTTCTTTCTTTACAGTTAGATTTGCGTAGGCAGACTTAATGGCCTTTATGACCAATCTTGTGTGGGGTGACGGAAGCTGCCGCATTACAGCAAGTGCCTCTTCCACATTCATGCCACGGAGTGAAGACACAAGCCTCCCGAGTTTTTTTGAAGAGACCCTTAGATATTTCTGGTAGGCAAAGCCTTCCATTACGGTTTTCTCCTCGCTTCCTTTGCTTTCTTTCCACCGTGCTGTCTAAAGAGCTTACTCGGTGCAAATTCCGCCAGTTTATGCCCCACCATGTTCTCAGTTATATATACCGGAATAAACCTATTTCCGTTGTGAATCTGGATTGTGTGTCCCACGAACTGGGGTGTAATTATAGACCTCCTCGCCCAGGTCTTTATCGGTTTTTTATCGCTCATTTTCAACTTCTTCAGTAATTTCTCATCTATATAGGGTCCCTTTTTAAGTGATCTCGCCATTGCTCCCCCAACCTCATGTCAAAAACTTAATCACAAGGTTAAATGCAAAAATCAAACCCGCCTGCCGGTGGGCAGGTATCAAAATGTTCACCCTGTGGAATATAAAGTCTTATTCCACGGGGCAAGAAATGACAACTTGCCTGACGCCTGCCTGCCGGTAGGCAGGGCAGTCAGGAATCAAAATTCAAAAATTTTCCCCCAGGGAAAAATTTTTCGAGCAGCTTTCAGTCTTAAGTCAAACTAAAATAAATTCTACATTTTAATTTTTAAATTATCTCTGTAGTTTCCTTACTTTGTTATTTTCTTCTCTTCAGAATGAACTTGTTTGATGTTTTCCTCTTTTTCCTTGTTTTTTTGCCCTTTGCCGGAATGCCGGTGGGAGACCTTGGAATGTGCCCCTTACTCTTACCTTCTCCCCCACCCATTGGATGGTCAACTGGATTCATCGCAGTGCCCCTCACCATGGGTCTTCTGCCCATATGTCTTCGTCTACCCGCTTTTCCAATGACAACGGCACGGTGCCCCGGGTTGGAAACCTGACCAAGCGTGGCGTGACAGTTGAGATGCACAAGCCTGACCTCTCCCGAAGAGAGCTTTACATGGGCGTAATCTCCCTCTTTTGCGAGAATTTTGGCGGATGTTCCCGCTGCCCTTACAAGCTTACCCCCCCTTCCCGGTTCAAGTTCCACATTGTGGATATCCATGCCGGATGGAATATTTCTCAGGGTAAGCGCATTTCCAACCTTTATCGGAGCATCTGGTCCCGATATTACGCTATCTCCAACGGACAACCCAACGGGACAGATGATATATCTCTTCTCACCGTCTGCGTAGGAAACTCTCGCAATTCTTGCCCCTCTGTTTGGGTCGTACTCGATATGTGTCACCTTTGCCTCTATCCCGTGTTTGTCTCTCTTGAAATCGACGAGACGCAGGAATCTCTTCGCTCCACCGCCCCTGTGTCTCACAGTTATCCTGCCCTTTGTATCCCTGCCCGCTTTCGATTTCAGCGGACGAAGGAGAGATTTCGGAGGTCTCCCTTTTGAGAGAGAAGAGAAATCCTCAAAGGTCATATGTCTCCTTGAGGGAGATGTCGGGTTAACTTTCTTTGCCATAAAGTTAAAAAGTCAAAGGTTTGTGAATCTACATGCCTTCAAATACAGCTATTGTATCGCCCTTTTTAAGTTTTACAATTGCTTTCTTCCTTCTCGCCTTTCTACCCGTCCAACGACCGAGTCTCTTTGGCTTACCCATGAGATTGAATGTTCTCACCTCCAAGGGTCTTACTTTAAATAGCTCCTCGATTGCCTTCCCTATCTCAATTTTGTTGGCATGAGGATGGACCAAAAAGGTGTAGCTATTGGTCTCTGCCTTAAGTTTTAGCGCCTTCTCCGTGAGAAGGGGCGATATTATTATGTTCCTTGCGTCTTTATCCAAGTCTCTTCTCCAGTGAATCAAGTCCTTTCGAGGAAAATACGATGGTGCCTGAAGATAGAACAGCCAATGCGTTCAGGTCGCTTCCGGTAGTAAAGCTCACCCCGGGAATATTTCTGCCAGATTTATACACGGAGCCATCAATTTTCTCAAGACTGAAGAGTAACTTCGCACTTTCCTTAAAACCGAAATTTTTTAACATATCATGGAATGCCTTTGTCTTCGGGTGCTCTATTGCGATCTCATCTATAATGAGGACTTTACTCTCTTTTGCCTTAAGTGAAAGAGAGGAAAGAAGCGCAAGTCTCTTCTTTTTCTTGGATATATTTATGCCATAATCTCTTGGCTTTGGGCCGAAGGTTACGCCGCCGCCTTTCCATATGGGCGACCTGGTTGAACCCGCTCTTGCCCGACCCGTATGTTTCTGACGCCAGGGCTTCCTGCCCCCACCCCTTACCTCGCCCCTTTTCTTGGTCGACGCAGTTCCACGCCTCGCATTTGCCATGTACGCTCTGATAACTTCGGAGATGAGGCTTTCGTTAACCTTCTGTTCGAATATGGAGGGAGAAAGTTCCCTCTTTCCCACGATACTACCATCTTTCGAATACACAGCAACTTCCATAATAAATATGTACAAAGCCACAGAAAGTACCTCTGTGACGCACTTCTGTGGCTAACATCCAAGTGAACTCAACGCTTTATAACAAGAAAACTACCCCTTGTTCCCGGTACAGCCCCTTTAAGATATATGAGATTCTGCTCGTCGTCTATTTTTACGATGGAGACATTCTTCAATGTAACCCTGACCCCCCCCATCCTTCCGGCCATTTTTTTCCCCTTCCAAACCCTTGCGGGGTCAGCGCTGGCGCCAATGGATCCCTGAACGCGATGTGATTTGGAGCCGTGGCTCATTGGACCACGAGTAAATCCCCACCGTTTTATAGGCCCCTGAAATCCTTTACCTTTTGATACACCCGTTACGAACACCTTTTCACCGACCTCAAATTGAGAGACAGGCACAGTGCCACCGATGTTTGTTCCCTCTATATCCTCTTTTCTGATCTCTCTCATAATTTTCACCGGGGCTATGCCCATTTTTTTGAAGATCCCCCGGTGGGGTAAGTTGGGATGTTTTGCAACACCATATCCCAATATGACCGCATTGTAGCCATCTCTTTCTCTGGTGCGTATACCCACTATGGAGTTGCCGTTACATCTCACGACCGTCACGGGTATAACATTACCGTTGTCGTCGAAAACCTGGGTCATTTCTATCTTTTTACCGAGAATAGCCTTCATACCTTAAGATAAGAAAAATTTAAGGAATAAGCATTCAGACTGCCAAAACGGTGTTGACCGATGTAGAGTCGCCTATACCTTTATCTCAACATCCACACCAGCGGGTAGATTCAGTTTGCGCAGGGTATCCATAGTCTTTTCAGTCGGTTCGTATATGTCCAGCAGCCTTTTGTGTATTCTCATTTCAAACTGTTCGCGAGATTTTTTATCTATATTTGGCGACTTCAAAACCGTATACAAACTGCGGTCAACGGGTAATGGCACGGGTCCGGATACCTTTGCTCCCGTTCTCTTAACATTTTCAACTATCTCTTTGCAAGAGCGGTCCAGCAGTGTGTGGTCATAAGCCTTCAGCCTTATACGTATCTTCTCTGCCATAGTTTTATTGTAACCAAAAATCCACCACCTTTGGCATGTACCTCATTATCCACAGGCGATGAGAAGCCAACAGAGCAATTATATAGTAGCACGGTCCCTTACGACCTGTTCACAAGTTTTGGTCTATCGGTTGTTAATTTACTCTATAACCTTGGTCACGACACCAGCCCCAACCGTTCTACCTCCCTCTCTCACGGCAAAGCGCATACCCCCTTCCATCGCCACGGTAGATATGAGACTGCATTCCAACTCTACATTGTCTCCCGGCATAACCATTTCAACGCCCTTGGGGAGCTCGACATTTCCCGTCACGTCCATCGTCCTGAAGTAAAACTGTGGAGAATAGCCCTTAAAGAAGGGAGTATGTCTACCACCCTCCTCTTTCGTCAATGCATATATCTGTGCAGTGAATTTCGTGTGCGGGGTTATACTGCCGGGTTTTGCGATAACCATACCTCTTTCAACCTCGTTCTTTTCGATTCCCCGGAGTAATATGCCTATGTTATCACCCGCAACCGTCTCATCAAGGATTTTTCTGAACATCTCAAGCGATGTGGCAACGGTCTTCTTTGTGGGTCTGAAGCCCACGATCTCAACTTCCTCACCCGGGTGCAATTTTCCCCTTTCAACCCTTCCGGTAGCCACCGTTCCCCTACCCGTTATGGAGAATACATCCTCAACAGACATGAGGAATGGCTTGTCGACATCTCTCTCTGGGGTGGGTATGTGCTCATCTACAGCATCCATAAGTTCCAGGACGGGTTTGCAGTCTTCGCAATCGGGCGTCGGACATTCAAGACACTTCAAGGCACTTCCCTTTATTATGGGAATGTCGTCTCCGGGAAATTCATATTTTGTGAGAAGCTCTCTTATTTCCAGTTCCACTATTTCGAGTATTTCGGGGTCATCCACCTGGTCAGTTTTATTCATGAAGACCACTACTGCGGGCACATTCACCTGGCGCGCGAGCAGGATGTGCTCCCTTGTCTGGGGCTGTGTACCATCGGCGGCAGAAACCACAAGTATGGCGCCATCCATCTGCGCCGCGCCCGTAATCATATTTTTTATATAATCGGCATGTCCGGGGCAATCTATGTGTGCGTAGTGACGCTTATCTGTTTCATACTCACCGTGGAACAGTTGAATAGTCAGACCTCTTGCCTTTTCTTCGGGCGCCTTGTCGATCTCGTCGTACGCGGTAAATTTCGCAAGCCCTTTCGGCGCAAGCACCTTTGTTATTGCCGATGTAAGTGTGGTCTTCCCGTGATCTACATGCCCTATGGTACCTATATTTAGATGCGTCTTTGTACGAGCAAACTTTTCTTTTGCCATATATACCTCCTCAGGGTAAATCCCATCCCACGAACACAGGTATGTAATACCACATACTTAAGATATTGGTATTTTATCCAAACTGGTAATTATAACACAAAAATTTGTATATGTCAAGTTTTTTTTGAAAAATTTTATTAATCACCGAGTAACATCTTTATGATTTCTTTGCCAACTTTGATGTCGGGGATCGCCTTTATCCGAAGCTTGAAATCATAATTCCATCTCTCTCCGTATTTCTGATAGTTGAACTGTAATTCCCAGCAGTGCAAGTCCCTCTTGAGAGAAACATGTTCGTCTATAATGTTGCCATTTCTAATATCATATCTTATGCCACCTTCAACCCTCCACCCTTTTGTTGGCTTCATACAGATGTTTCCCCATACGCTCTCGTCACTTCCCTCTCTTATGTTATATGTGAGCGTCGTCCTGAAGTCACCTCGCGATAGCGAATAAGAGGCCACGAGGTATTTCCCATATATACTATCCGCATATATATTCCATGTTCCCCCTCCCCTTAATGAGACCCCACGCACTGGCGATGTGCTGAATGAGACCGCCGCGGGATTACATCTCCCCTCTTCAAAATTCCAGGTTGTAGCGATATCACCCCTCCCCAGTTTGATTTTCTTTCCCTCCCAGAGCAGCAGGTAAAACTCATTCCGTATGGAGAAGCCCAGATTTTTCGTATACGAACCACCGGATCTGGAGAGACTATAACGAACTGACGGTCTCGTGGTATGTCTCAACTCGGGATTTCTTATCACAGACCTACCGTAAAGAACCGTTCCAATACCCACAGAACCGTCATAGGATTTCTCGACAGAGATCCCATCTTCTGTGTCGGAGAGGGAAAATCTCGCACCCATCCCCGGTGAAATGTTGAAGTACCACAACTTCTTGGGCAGAGTGAATCTCAAACTGTTTTCGCTCTTTCTCTCGTTCTCATCACCCGCGATAGAATTCAGGAAGACTCCGGAATAGGAGAAATGTCCACCCAGAACTCCGACAGACGGAAGGGATAGTGTGATTTTGGGATAGTCTCCCCAACGGTCTTTAGTCTTTATGTTCCGTGTTTCCCTTATCAGAAGACCCGTTGAGAGTAAACCAAGTCTCCTGGACAGAGAGATATAGGATGTGAATACCTGTTCCAGTTCTCTCACGACATTATCCTCATAATCTCTGTTGAATGATTCATCGCTCACAAAATCTCCCCTCGCCATCAGGATTGTTCCGTCCCGGAGGTTTTGACGGTGTGAGAGCTTTGCCTTCCACCTCCTCTTTAGTCCGTTCTCATCCACATACTGTGTGGTGATGTTTCCCGAGAGCATCGGTTTATAGAGCCATACTGAAGAGAGATTTACCGCAACCCCCTTTTTCTCCATATAGTCAACACCCACCGTGAGGTCTGCGTAGTCTGATATGACCCAGTAGTAGGCAATATTCTTCACATATCTGCCGAGTGTAGAGTTGCTTCCAACCTGGGGAAACAGGAGCCCGGACGACCTCCCTTTCTTTATTGGAAAGAACCAGAATGGAAGGAAAAAAACGGGTATATCCTGAACAAAAAGCACCACGGGCCTCGCATAGACCATGTCATCCATATAAACCTTCAGAGATTTCGCCCAGAAGTAATAGTGAGGCGGGTTGAGACCACAGGTTGTGAATCTTCCACTCTCCACATTCAGCGTTTTGGGGGCAACCAACTTCACAGTTTTGCCCCCGAACCATCCCTTTTCAACCTTGCTTCTGCCGTCGAAAGTGATCCCCTTACCCGAGTTAAGATTGTACGCCATACTCCTGCCGTATGTCGTGTCCTTATCTATACACAGGATGGGATTCTTATAAGCCACGACCGTTCTTGTCTCCGTATCGTATATGAGACTGTCCGATAGGACCGTTACATTTTTGTAATCCACTTTCGCACTCCCGAGAAGCAGAATTCTACCCTCTTCAAAATCATAAGAAAGCCTTTCTGCAGAGTAATACACAGTGGTATCCAGGAGGGCAATATAGAAAAGAAGAAGCATATCTTAAGGTCTTATATTCCTCACGAACATCTCGGCAAAAACGAGGAAAAGACAGGCGAGAAAAAACCATCTCTTCAGGGGGACACCCCCCATATTTTTTTTGAATGGATGCACAGTGGATACATGTCTGTCGATGTTTACCGCGATCTTCCCCACCTTATCAATGCTGTAAATCCCGGGAGATGGAGGAGTGAACCTCAGACAGAGACCGTTCTCATCCGGAATCGGAGATATTCTCCACCGTTCTTTATCGTCATGTGAACAGACCTCATATGAATGATTTTCTTTCACGCCCAACCTCGCATCTCTACCACAGGGTATCATCGTGGGGTACTCTCTCCCCTCCCTCAAATACCTAACCATACGATAAAGAAGTGGCGGAAAGTTCGGTGATAGTACAATGTCGGTATTTTCCACGGAGGGAAGAAAGTAAAGAAAAAGACTGCCTTCCCTCTCCGCGATTGCCCGTTCTCCATCCGAAAAGGAAGCTATTCTTTTACCATTTATTCCGCCAAGGGCCCTTCTGTAAATTTTTCGGGAGGTAATCTCGTCTATACAGGCATCATCAAAAACGGAGAATACCGGATGTGTCCTGTCAATATCCTTGAGCGATAGGAAGAAATCCCTCGGGCGTTTCCTCAATTCCCTTCCTCTAAAGACTATGGAAGGTACACCACTTTCTATGTAGGGTACATCCACAAATATGAAGACATCTGCAAAGGGCAATCGCGGGTATGTGGTTTTTTTAATCTCAATAGATGTTTCTATCCCCTCCGGCGACAAGGCCTTCTGTATATAGAAAGCAGCACTGCTATCTTTCTCAACTATACCAACCCTTATCCTCTCGGGTATCTTAAAAGAGAAATACATTACATTGTCCTGAAGAAGGGCGTCGTCACCAATGTCTACATAACCCGAATAGGTACCTGCCTTTTTGAATTTTAGGGGGAAAAAGTTGTAGGTCTGTCCGGGGGACAGGCATATCTCTGTGTATATACTATCATCCGGAGAATGAATGGAGAGGGTTCTTTGAATGTCGTATTTTCCATAGTTTGTTATTCCCACGAGAAGTCTATTGTCCGCTCCCACCTGTGGGAGCGGGTCCTCCAGATATACCGAATCGATGGAGAGAAGGTTTTTTCCCCCTTCCAATGTGATGACGCCTTTTGTCTTCGGCAGCGGTTTCGAGGTGATGAACAGGATGTTCTTTCCCTTTATGTCGGGGGGCTGAAACATCCCGTATGTGGGGAGTATTTGATGTGTGTATTGTCTACCCGACGATAGAACGATGTCAAAGCCTTTCTCACCAGCCAATTTCTCGGCGGTATCTCTTGCCTCGTTGAACAGGATTTGATCCCCGTTTTGCGCGAACATATCGTAGGAGTCATCGAGGATAATAATCCCCTTCTCGCTTCTCACCAGCGGGTTCGCAAATGCAAATACCAAAAAAAGTAGTGCGAGCGTCCTTATTGCCAAAAGAATCCACTCCCTCAACCTGAGGAAGAGATTTCCTCCCTTCAAGGACTCCTCAACTATGTGAAGCCATGGAAACTCAACTCGGACCGTCCTTCTCCTCTCAAAGAGGTGGAGAATAAATGGTATGGGCAATGACAACAGCCCCAAAAGATATATGGGCGATAGGAAGAACATGGGCACTCACACCTTTTCTCTCTCAAATATAAAATACAGCACCTTTTCCATCGGGGTGTTTGTATCAACTGTAATGTAATCTATGTTATTCCTCCACAACTCCGACCTTATCCTTGAAAGAAATGAATTCATATTCTCCCTATATCTGTCCCTTGCGGAGTTTGCATCTACAAGGAGCTCTTCCCCCGTTTCCATATCGCGCAGTCTTACGGACCCCCTGAACGGGAATTCCCTCTCTGCCGGATCCAGTATCTGGACAACTACCAGTTCATTTCCCCGCGCACGGAGATTTAATAGGGAACTTATGGTTGTGTTCTCGTCATCGAACAGGTCCGAGAGGACGAGGATAAACGCCCTCCTCTTCGCCTTTTCAGATAATTCTTCTATTGCCTTACATATTCTCGTCTTGCCACTGGGTAAGGAGTCCTCTAGGGTATCGAAGACCCTTGAAAGGTTCGCACGCGTGGTGGAAGGTGGAACGAATCTCCTGGTGGAAGTATCGAATATGGATACAGAGACGGCGTCCTTGTTCAACACCAGGATATAGGCAAACGACGCGCTAATTATGGAGGCGTACTCCCACTTACTTATGGCGCCGGTTTGTCTGTATGCCATAGACCTTGAACCATCCAGCACGACATAAGCGCGTAGGTTTCTCTCCTCCTCAAACTGTTTAAGATACAACCTGTCCGTCCTGCCGTATACCTTCCAGTCTATATAGCGCGGTTCATCGCCGGGCATGTATTGTCTGTGTTCAACGAACTCCTGCGAGAAGCCGTGATACGGGCTCTTGTGTATTCCGACGAGAAATCCATCCACCACAGCACGCACCTTAAGTTCGAGCGACCTCATTTGCGCTATTATATGTGGGTCGAGATGTTTTCTCATAGCTTAATTATAACATAAAACTGGGATTAAGTCAAGTGAAAAAGATTGGCGGATAGCTCACCCTGTTAAATAGTTACGAAGTTATGTGTAAGTAAACACTCTTGGTAGTTTATTTGACAGGGTGAATTGTGAAATGTGGGCTCGCATTAAATTCGTGCAGGAAGGTATCGGAGTGAAGTGGTGGTTGTGCAGAAATAACCATATAGCAAGTTGGCGTTAATCCCTGCCTACCGGCAGGCGCCTTAACTCCATCCCAATCGAAATTAAAAGCTCTCCTGCGGACAACGACTCACAGAGCCGTATGGCAAGGGTTGTCCCTATAGGATATTGGTGTCGATATTGGTGTCAGTTCTTTCTATCCTCTTATTTTATGTCGATATTGGTGTCAGTTCTTTCTATCCTCTTATTTTATATGGCGTTACAGCGAGATTT
>DFBT01000082.1:13854-22629 GCA_002366725.1 Caldifarciminota bacterium UBA3073 | reverse complement strand
ATAGAGGCAGAATATCCCTCTATTAAATTGATTGAATTGAAGAAAAACAGGGGGTTTGCCGTTGCGAATAATACGGGAGCAAAGGTGAGCACGGGAGATGTCATTCTCTTTTTGAACAACGATATGAGGGTAACAGAGGATTTTTTGGCACCCGTGTGTGGACATTTCGAGAACCCCGATGTTTTTGCGGTTAGCCCGAGGGTTTTACTTCCCAGATACGGCAATGATGTAAATGAGGGTTTTTCAACGGCGAGGTTTTGCAGGGGTATGTTTGAGCTTGAATTTCCCGAAATGAATAAGGAGAGGTTGTACTCCCGCCCCGTGTTTTCTCTGTATGCCACGGGTGGAGCCATGGCGGTTAACAGGAGAAAATTTCTTTCGCTCGGAGGATTTGACGATATGTTCAGTCCCTTCTACTGTGAAGATATGGACCTCTGCTACAGGGCATGGAAGAGGGGTTGGAAGATAATATATGAACCGAATTCTGTGGTATATCATTATCATCAATCCACCACGGGGAGACTTCTAAGTCAAAGGAAAATAGATGCTGTAATAGGGAAAAACCGACTGCTCTTTATGTGGAAGGATCTAACAGACGATAGACTTTTTCTCTCGCACTGGCTGTGGTTACCGAGAAACATCATCGGCGGTCTGAGAATGGGAAGTTATTCCCTCTTGAGAAATTTTTTAAATGCCTTTCCAAAACTACTCGAGGCACTTAGAGCAAGAGAGTTGGAGAAAAGATATGTAATACGAGGAGATAAGGAAGTCCTCAGACTATTTTCTTCTAATGAGACACTGAATGTTAGAACTCAATACAACACGAAGATAATTACTGGATATGATAGAAATAAGGTTCTCATAATTATGCCGCAGAGTCTTGGAGATGTGTACAGAATGACAGGTATTGTAGATGGCTTGAAGAAGAAATACCCGGACAAGAGAATAGATTTTATGACAAAAAAGAGATGCTTCGGCATACTGGAAGGAAATCCACACATCGAAAGGACCATTCTCTATCCGGAAGACGATAAAGACCCGTATGGGGCTGTGGAGTTTGATGAACTCCCGGGAAGAAAAAAAATGATGAAAGAATATGGTGAGATATACACCCCATATTACGGATTTCAACTGAACTACGGAGAGTTGATGAAAAATAAGGATACGGGTAAGAATATTGTAGAATTATTTGCGGAGTCCTGCGGATTAAAAAGGGAAGAGATTGGAAGACCCCGTATAAAAGAGAAAGAATTTTCAATAAATGAGGGTTATTACATAGTTGTACATCCGCAAACACACGATGATTCGAGAAACTGGGATTATTTTCCCCATCTTGTTAAGATGTTGGTTAAAGATGGATTTACCGTGTATCAGGTTGGATCAGGGGACGATGAACTTGTAAGAGGCTGTATGGATTGCAGGGGGCTTCTCCTTGGAAAACTCGCATATTTTTTGAGGAACGCCGCGGTCTTTATTGGTGTGGATTCTTTCCCCGCCCATCTTTCGGGTGGAGTGGGAACCAGAAGCATTATTTTATATGGCGGAACAGATGCAAATTTCTCCAGGCCCTACTGGGGAAGCATAATAACCCTTGAACCTGATAGACGAAGATTCGGGTGTAGAGAGGCGTGTCATACGAAAAACTGTTCAAAAAGGCGGAAATGTATCAATGGGATAAGACCGAGAGAAGTATACGAAAAAGTGCTGTGGGTGGAGAGAAGGGAAAAGGGAAAATGACTAATGCCTAACACCAAATGCCAAATGACTGATGCCTTATGAATAAACATGGATCTGCCATATTTTTTGCTGCCTCGATATTGTTTCTCTCCCCCAATATTTTCAAGCTGCATTTATGTACGGGGGCGCCGCATCCAAGACCCCGTGGTTTGTAATAGATATACTTAGAGATCGGTAACTTTAATATGAAGATCGGCATCGATATAAGGGTGCTCCAGACGCCGATACTGCGCTCGGGTATAGGGATTTACACATATAATCTCGTGAAGAACCTATTGCAGATTAAAAGAGACGGCATTGTTTTCTATGCATTTAAAAAGGTCAAAAAGTCTGTTTCAACGGTTGGTGGGACCATCGAAAATGGACAGGATATAAGATTCGACTCATTTAATCCCGAGGTCGTGGGTCTGCCGAGACACCGGAGACACAACTGGTTCTTTCAGCAGTTTCCGAGATTTAAGGTTAAAACCGATGTTTTCCATATTCCAATGGTTTTTGGACCGTCGAGGGAAATAGTGCTTCCCGCTTTTCCACCGCCGAATACGGTTGTAACCGTGCACGATTTGATACCTCTCCATTTCGATGATGCCTGGTCTGTCTATTTGAGAAATACGAAGGATTTCAGACTCCAATTGAGGGGAATTAAGAGAGTAAAAAGGATAATTGCGGTCTCAAAAACAACGAAGGATGACCTCACCAGAACCCTCGGAGTTGAGGACGATAAGATCGAAGTTATATATGGGGGTGTTGATACAGAGTTGTTTAAACCTCTATCTGATAAAAGGAGCTTGCGGGAGTATTTGGAAGAGAGATTCAATATAGAGGGCAGATTTTTATTGTGTGTGGGAACGGGTGCAAATAAGAACCTCTCATCTGTTGTTGAGTCCTTTTGCAAGCTGCAAGAGAGAGGGCTTCAACTCGTGATCGTGGGGAACAGGGAAAATTTGGCAAAGGATGTTGTTAAAGTAGCAGCATCGGCGAAGGGCATTATCTTTGCGGAAGTGGTAAATGCTTCCGACCTCTGTATACTGTATAACTGCGCGGAGTTGCTTTTGTTCGTGTCGATAATAGAGGGCTTTGGTCTTCCCGTCCTGGAGGCATTTGCCTGTGGGTGTCCCGTGCTCACATCGAACACATCCGCCCTTCCCGAGGTGGCGGGTGATGCCGCAATTCTTGTAAGTCCCACGGATGTCGAGGGGATAACCGAGAGGACGAGAGAGATCTTGAACGACAAGGAGTTGAGAAAATCGCTGACGGCAAAAGGTCTTGAGCGCGCCAAAAAATTTACCTGGCAGAGATGTGCAGAGGAGACACTCAAAGCGTATAGGAAAGTAACAGGTAGTGAGTAGGTGTAGAAAGGAAAAAGGTTAAAGTAAAATGAATATACTCTTTATCACAACGAGATACGGAAGGGGGCTCGGAGGCAGGGAAAATTATCTGTGGAAGTTGGCTCAGGAAATTTCAGGGGTACATGAAGTCAGGGTTGTTGCGAGGTTTGACAAGAGGATAAATTTCTGGGATTCCTGGAAGAGGTTCTCTTCGTCACAGGAGCAAAGAAGCTATTTAGATGGAAGAGTGGAGGTTAACATCATTGGCCTCAATCTATTTGAGAAATTGTGGCTTCTCCCCGTATATAAACTCCATTTTTACAGTGCCGCAAGGGGAATTGCGGTGTGGATGTTTAATAGGGTATTTAACAGGAAACTTTCACCCTTTATAGGGTGGGCAGATGTAATTCACTACGACGGAACGGGTATGGAAATCATTGGATATTCGGGCTGTAGTCTCGCAAAAAGGCTTTCGAAACCGTTCATCATTGTTCCTCACTGTCACATTGGTAGCTGGGGAGACGCGTCCATTGATATAGAACTCTATAAGAAGGCAGATGTAGTTATAGCGAAGACGGAATACGAGCAGAAAATGCTGCAGAAGGGGGGAATAACAAAGGATATAGTCGTCATTGGAAATGCACCAATTTTGTCCCCCAACTGTGATGCCGGGCAGTTCAGGAGAAGATATAATATTGAGAAGAATATGGTGTTGTTTATTGCGAGAAAGACGAGGAGAAAGGGTTATTATGCCCTGAGGAATGCAGCTCCCATCGTTTTAGGGGAGATTCCAGATACAAGTTTTGTGTTTATGGGCAGCGGTGAATCACTGCCGCAAGGCGAGTGCGTCGTTGAGATTGGTGTAGCAGATGAGTTTGAAAAGACGAGTGCGCTCGCCGCCTGTGATGTATTCTGTATGCCGTCCGTGGCAGAGGCATTTGGCATAGTTTTCGTGGAGGCATGGGCGATGCGAAAGCCCGTGATCGGAGGGGATATTCCAACACTTCGAGAGATCGTCGACGATGGAAGAGACGGACTGCTGGTAAGACAGAATCCACGGGAAATTGCAGAAAAAATCCTCTTTCTTTTGAAGAACGAAAAAGTTCGCACGAAGATGGGAAAGAGGGGAAAGAAAAAAGTGGAGGAGAACTATACCTGGAAGAGAGTTGTGGAGAAGACGGAAGAAATATATAGAAGAACGGTAGGCAGTAAGCAGTAGGGAGTAAGGAGTAAGCAGTAGGCAGTTGAGAAAAAAGAAATAACCACCAAGATACCGGGGAGGGATGGGATAATGGGGTGATGGGGTAATGGGGTAATGGGATGATGGGATAATGGGTTAATGGGGTAATGGGTTGATGGGATAATGGGGTAATGGGTTGATGGGGTAATGGGGTGATGAATTGCAGATTACGGTTTGCGGATCACGGAACACCGATAACTGATCACCGATAACTGATAACCGGTGACTGATAACCAACCTATATGGGCTTCGTGCCTTGGCGGTGAAACTTCACCAGAGAGGAGTCTTCATTTGGTCTGATGTCTGTGGTCTATTGTCTTGTGTCTGAATAATTTGTTTTGTAAAGGTCTCTTACAAGTCACTCGGCTAAAGCATGATTGAGATTTCCGTTATAATCCCGACATACAATAGGGAGAAACTCATAGGAGGTGTGTTGGAATCGCTCGCTGAACAGACATTACCCCAGGGGTTGTATGAAGTGATCGTGGTGGATGATGGTTCTGTTGATAACACGAGGGTTGTTGTTGAAGCATTTAAATCGAAGATAAAAAATATTAAATATCTGTCGCGGGAGCACGGGGGTCTTCCCTCTGCCAGAAATTTTGGCATAGGTCATACGAGAGGTGATGTGATTGCATTTACGGATTCTGATTGTGTTGCAGAACCACACTGGCTACGGGAAATATTGAAGGGTTTTAAGGATCTCAATATTGTGGGAATAGCGGGTCGTGTGGTGACAGATCTTCACATTGTTACTCCGTTTACACATCAGGTAAATGTGGGAAGTGGGGATGCCGCCGGTTGTAACATGGCATTCAGGAGATCTGCATTGATAGAACTCGGAGGATTTGACGAGGATTATTACTTCTTCTGTGAAGACACCGACTTTTTCTTGAGAGCACAGGAATGCGGCAAAGTTGTCTATAACGGGAACGCAATTGTGCATCACCCACCCGTAAGGCAGACGCTTATCCAATTTATCGGGAGAATTGGGCCGATATGCGAAGGACAGTTCTTATTGTGCAAGAGACATCCGTCGGTGTTTTTACATCGAAAGCCACTTCTTGCTGTTATAAGAGTTGTGGGTCTGAAGATGTTCTGGGAAGACCTGAGAAAGAATAAATATTTTATCCGTCGCAACCCATTTCTATATCTTGTATATTTCCTCGCATTGGTATGCCAGAGGGTTTACTTGGCTTACTTCCTGTTCGCCAATTACGACAGGGTGAACAGAATTAATTCTACGCGGAGGAGACAAAGGGGAAAGGATTAAGATTTATCAAAGATACCCGCTGTATTTTTCATAAGAAATGTTATGAACATTTTATGGATACCACATACACCCAGGAAGAGGGGATTTAAACACAGACACGAACATCTCATAGAGAACCTGAAAGACAGACACAATATTCACATAGTCGAGTGGGATACATTTGGGGATACACCAACGGGCATTATCAATATCGTGGGCAGTTTAAACTACTCGCATAGGTATCTAAATGGAAATCACTACCACCATTTAGCGAGATTCTATGATATACACAGAAGGATGTCAAGGGAGAAGTCAAAAGCATCTTCGGTGAACGAAGGTCTATTTCAGAATCAGATAAGGCATATTCTGAGGCGGTTTGAAATAGATGTAGTGGTTGGGGGACCGTCGGCTTACCTTACGGGTTTCCCGCCTTTCGACACGGGTATCCCCTTTATATTTGATTATCTCGATTGCGCCGACTGGTCAGTGAATAACGACTGGAAGAAGGCAGATATAATTTACATCAAGAATTCGGCGGCGGTTGTAGCCGTCTCTCACCTGGGATGTAAACAGGCGAAAATGTATAGCGATAATGTATATTATGTGCCCAACGGTGTGGATGTAATTCGTTTTCAAAATGCCAGCGGTGAAGCGGTGATAGAGAAATTTAGACTCGGCGACAAAAAGGTAATAAGTCTTATAGGCATTACCTGTTCGCCATCTCTCTATTTCATAGATGCGGTGGGTGAATTGGGGAGAGAGAGGGGCGATATAAGATGTCTCATTGTGGGTGAGAGTTCCATTATGCCACATTTAAGAAAGAGGGTTAGAAAATACGGGAAGACATTCGTATTGACCGGCCCGATATTATACGTTGAGATCCCGGGTTATTTTGCCGCAACCGATGTGGGTTTATATCCACAGGATAACCTGCTTTATTATCATGCAGCCAATCCCATAAAGGTCTTTGAGTATGCGGCATCTGGCAAGTGGGTTGTTGTGAGCCCACAACTCGACGAAATTACCCATCTCGGATTTCACAATGTTGTCTTCTCGGAACCAAATGTAGAGTCTCTGAAAAACGCAATTGGAGGTTGTCTCGATAGGGAATTTCCCGCCGTGCCCGCGAACATAAGTGATTATGACTGGCAAAAGCTTGCAGGTAAGTTGGAAAACATATTATATAAGATAATCGGCAAGTAGCCCTTCTACTCGCCATCTTACCCTTTTAACTTTTTGCCCTTTAGACTTTTTAACTTTTTACCTTTATCTATGCGCTTGGCCGATCTCAAAAAAATTCCACTCGTATTGGGGGAGAGAACTACAAGGAACCTTCTCTTTGCCCTTTTCATTGCCGCTGCATCCTTCTTTTTTGGAAAGGCGATAGTGGACCTCAATATTAGACTTGCCGTGATAACCGCACTGATTTTCACTCTGGGCGTTTTCTGCCTCAGAATACAGACGGGTGTTCTGGCTCTTCTCATCTATCTTCCCTTTATGGCATTTCTGAGAAGGTATATATACATATACAACCCGTATGTGAGATTTGACCCCATACTCATAATATCGTCCATTCTCACCATCTTTATGTTTTTATATCTAATTTTTTTCTATTCAGATACGATAATTGGGCCCCGCAGAAAAAAGCCCATTGTGAGATATACGACCCTGCTTTTGATCATTTATGCCATTGAGATGTTTAATCCCCTTCAGGAGGGACTTTCCGTTGGTATTTCCGGTGCCATCTTTTTCCTTATTCCGACGATCTGGTTCTATTTTGGCAGATTCATCGACAGGGAGAGGATGAACTATATTTTATATATCACCGTTTTTATTGGAGTTGTTGTTGCAATGTATGGATTAAAACAGAATTTCTTGGGTTACACGAGTTTTGAAAAGTATTGGGCGGAACTCGGGGGGTATACAGCCCTTTCAATAAGGGGCTGGTTGCGGCCAGTATCCACATTTGCAAGTTCTCAGGAATATACAACATATATTATGATCGCGGGGATAATATCATTTGCACTCGTGGTGAAAGATGTGAAAAACCTTCCCCTTCTCGCCGTCCTTGCCCTGATAGTTTTGGCGCTTATAATGTCTGCCTCAAGGGGTGCATTACTCGGTCTTATAATGGGGATTGGTCTATATACAATACTTGGTTTGAAAGAGACAAAGCGAATAGGAATTGCCGTTCTGATAATGTTTATTGTGTATGCTGGATTAGTTGCGAGGATAAATTTCTCATCTGTGAACCCCGATTCGGCGGAGGCTGCCTATCTTGCCCATACCGCCTCTGGTATATTTGACCCATTTGCGAAAGGCAGTACACTTTGGTCGCACTGGAGTGGCGCCCTGCGTGGATTTTCACTGATGTTCAGAAATCCCATAGGTTATGGTCTCGGAGCGGGGACACTTGCGGCAACGAAGTTTGGGGGAATCGGCACTGCAAGTGAGGGATTCATAGCCTCCCTTCAGGGCTCAACGGGACTTGTGGGCACCGTTGTTTTTTTTGTTCTGTTTTTCTTCCTGGCACGAAATTCGCTGTTAAAATATAGAAGGGATGGTGATTTCTTCTCGAAGCTTGTCTTTGTAATAACGATAGAGGTTTTCCTGACGATAGATTTGAGACTCTACTCTATTGGTCCCCTTATATGGCTTTTATGGGGATACCAGAGCTACCGCTCAAGTTGAGATTATCAATTAAAATATCTGGGTAATGGGGAATTTGACCTTTAGACTTTCAGACCTTTTGTCTTTTTGACCTTTCCCATGCGTATCGCCATAATTACACATAGATTTAAACGAAATGAGGGACAGGGTAGAATAAACTACGAGCTTGCCCGTTACCTCGCTCGGATGGGATACGAAATTCACCTGTACGCGATAGGGGCAGAAGATGACCTCAAAAATATGAGGAGTATCTATTTTCACCACATCCCGGTGCCAAACCTGCCACACATTATCGAGAATTTTATCTTCATGTTCTTTACCGTTCTTAAACTGAGCGGGAATAACTACGATATATTGCATATAACGGGTGCAATTATCCCACACGCATACCATATAAACAACTGTCAGTTCTGCCATACGGCGTGGAAGAAGGTGGAAGATACAGTATGTTACGAGGGCGGTATTCGGGGTATTTATCATCGTTTCTTTACATCCTTAAACTCCCATCTGGAGAAACTTGTTTACCGAAAACCCGGCATTGTAACTGC
>DFBT01000082.1:0-13765 GCA_002366725.1 Caldifarciminota bacterium UBA3073 | reverse complement strand
GAGAACTTGGCCTTTCAGAAGAAGACATCCTTATCCTTTTTATGGGTGATATGCGGTCCAAAAGAAAGGGAGCAGAGTTTCTCTTGAGGGCGTTCCAAAAAATTAAAGACGAGAGGATGAAGCTCCTACTTGTCGGTCCGCGAAGGGGAAAATACCACAGGGGAATAATAAAAAAACTCAATCTGGAAGACAGGGTTATACTTACGGGTTTCAGAAGGGATACCGCGGATATCTATCGCTCCTCGGATATATTTGTCTTTCCCACTCTGTATGAGGCGTGCAGTATTTCGGTACTTGAGGCGATGGCATCGGGACTTTCCTGTGTCGTGTCGCGGGAGACCGGCACGGCCGAGATTATGGAAGACGGAGTGGATGGAATAATACTAAAAAATCCGGGGGATGTGGACGAAATTTGTGAGAAGATAGAATTTCTTGCGGAACATCCCGAAATGAGAAAGAGTATCGGAGAAAAGGCAAGATTAAAGGCGATGCAACATAAATGGGAGGACATGGGTAGGGAATGCGAGAAATTAATTTTGGGACTGAAATGAGTGTCAACGCAATATGATGCATTCTGTAACCATGTTCCAAGTTTTAAATAATCTGAGGTCTTCAGATCAGCCGAGAAGACACATATATAAGTTAGCGGTCTCCCTCGCCATTCTCCGCGAGGTGAACTGTTGTGCCCTATTCACGCCTCTTTGAGCGAGTCTTTTTTGCAGTTCTTTGTCATTGAGAAATTTCGCCACCGCATTTGCAAGGGCAGTTGGGTTGCCGGGAGGCACAAGCAGTCCTCCCTCGCCGTCTTTCAGGATTCTTGTGGGTCCCTCAGCCGCAGCGGCGATCACGGGGGTTCCCAGTGCCAGGGATTCGAGAATAACCAGTCCAAATCCCTCGCTGAGAGCCGGGTGAACCAGAACATTTGCGTCTTGCATGAGCAGATGTAGGTCCAATTCATTGACAAATCCGAGGAAGGACACATTGTTGACAAGTCCCAGGTTGTTAACCATGCATTTCAATTCATTCAGGTATTTTTTCTGTTTTTCTCCCGTTGCTTCACCCGCTATTGCAAAATGTACAGCTTGCTTCCTCTCTTTGAGAATGTGGGCACACTCAAGGAGGTACCTGTGTCCTTTATGTTCCTGCATCCGCGTTACGGTGAGACATAACGGGATGTTTTCGGGTATTTTATACCTGTGTCTTATGTGTTGTTGAACAGTCTCGGATATAGACCTTTTTATGCGTTCAATGTCGATACCGGGACATATTACAGAGGTTGATCTTGCCCGTACCTTAAAATTGGAACATCCTCTTTCGACTTCGGGGGTTGTGAACAGAATATGCTCGGGTGGGAGAATATCCTCTAACAGCCTTGCCGTCAGGTCTTTTTTGTGGGCTACATCGTGAATATGCCATAGTTCGGGGATATGTGCCAATCTGGCTGCCGGTAAACCGGCGAGATGCCCAGTGTGATTTGAGTGTATGAGGTCAATTCTTTTTTGGCGGACCAATTTTTTGATATAGAGAATACAGGACAGCAGACGATCGAGGCGTCTCAATTGGGGAATCTCAAATATGTGAACTTCTCTATCTCTCTTTTCGAACTCTCCCACAAGAGGTCCCGATTTTAGACACAGGGCTATCACCTGTATGCCGAAACTGGGTAGATATGTTGCGAGATCAAGTAAGACACTCTCTCCGCCGCCGATACTTGCCACGGGGGATAGAAGAAGGACTTTTCTGGATTCTTTCATTATTCAGAGATATACAAAAAGGATTCTTTGAAAATCACACGGGGTGAAATATTTCCGTAAGTATTTTTACCCAAACCCCAATACAAAGCCGCATGGTCGATAAGATTATATCACAGAGAATGGAGAAAGTCAAGAGAAAAGTTGTGGAGGTAATATGAAGATTCTTGTTGTAAGTCATTCCTGTGTTATTGATGTGAACCAGAGGTTACTCGTGGAACTTGCAAAGTACCCCGATGTACAGCTCGGACTCGCGGTCCCACATCGGTGGAGATCGGATATAAGGGGTGGGGTCTCGTTTAAAAGACATCCAGAACTCGGAGCCACTTTCTTTCCAATGAGGGTTGTTCTTGGAAACCTCAAAGACAAAAATGTCATAATGCATTTTTATTTGAGCCCGCAGATACCGATAAAGAAATTCAAGCCAGACATAGTATATATACAGGAGGAACCATGGAGTACTTCTGCGTTTCAGTTTACTTATGTATCTCGGGGTGTAAAAAAAGTTTTCTTCACCGAACAGAATATATGTAAGAAATATCCCCCGCCGTTCTCCCACTTTGAGAAGTACGTTTTTAACAATACAGACGCGGCAATTGCAGTGAGTGGGGAAGCAAGTGAAGTCTTGCGAAAGAAGGGATATAGAAAGAAAATTTACGTGATACCTCACGGTGTTGACCTGTCTCTTTTTCAAACTGCGGATGTAGCGAATACGAGAGAGATACTGAGGAGGAAGTACGGCTTGTATGGGGTTGTCGTTGGCTATATGGGCAGAATAACGAGGGAGAAGGGAATAGATACCCTCATAGAGGCAATGCATCTACTCACCACTTGCCGTCCATCACTCACCGACGATTTTTGCCTTGCAATAATAGGTGATGGACCCTATAAAAACGGACTTCGGGGGATTATCGGGGACTATGAACTCGCCAGGTGTGTGAAGATGATCCCGGCAGTGCCCCACGGCAAAGTTCCCCCTTATCTGGGTATGTTTGATATAACGGTCTTACCTTCGAGAACCACAAGATCCTGGAGAGAGCAATTCGGAAGGGTATTAATAGAGTCAATGGCTCTTGGAATTCCCGTTGTGGGCTCCTCGTCGGGAGAGATACCGAATTTAATAGAGAAAACCGGTGGGGGTATGGTCTTCAGAGAGGGCAGTGCGGAAGACCTTAAAGAAAAATTATTGGAACTCATACGCGATGGGAAGACGAGAAGGCAACTCGGGCAAACGGGTAAAGAGAATATGAAATTATTCTCTTATGCAAGAATTGCGGGAGAGCACGGCGAAGTTTTTAAAGAGATTCTCGGGACGGAGGAAGAGATATGAGCGGAACAAGGTCGGCATCTCTTTGGCTATTTATTGCCTTTGTAGCATTTTATACCATTACTATGAGTGGACATATCTACTCCTACGACGACGAGGTGAAACTTAAGGTCACAGAAAGTATTATTGAGAGGGGAGCGGTATCAATTGGCACATCTGGCAAAGATAAGGCGGTCTATTCATATTTTCCCATAGGTTCCTCGATTGCATATATACCATTCTATCTCCTGGGGAGATGCCTCTCATCCCTTGTTCCATCCCTGCCATCGGGACAGATGATTGAATTTTGTGTATCCTGGTATAACATCCCGATAACCGCACTCATAATGGTCTGCATCTTTTTACTTCTTTCAGATATTGGATTTGGTAAGAGGAGTAGCGTGCTTACCTGTGTAATACTCGGTTTGGGAACCACGCTCTGGCCATATTCGAAACAGGCGTGGTCAGA
The DNA here is from genome assembly GCA_002366725.1 of Caldifarciminota bacterium UBA3073. GTDB lineage: Bacteria > Hydrothermota > UBA3073 > UBA3073 > UBA3073 > UBA3073. The sequence goes on along the minus strand of DFBT01000082.1, from coordinate 10,239 downwards.
ACCCACAGTGGGTCTCTTACTCTTAACAGGTCTTCTGGCGTTGAATAGATATTTAAGGGGACCCGATGCGGGTAAAGCATTTCTTGTGGGCATCCTCATTGGGCTCTCCGGATGTTTCAGATTAGAAACCGTAATTTGCGTTCTTCCCTTCATCGTTGCTATAGGAGTGACGCCCAAAGGTATAGATAATCACCGAAGATTGATATACCTTCTTTTCTTTGTCTTGGGGGTATCTCTCTTTTGGTCTCTAAATCTTGTTTATAACAATGCACGGTACGGAAATATTTTCGCGTTTGGATATTCTTCCACCATATCGAAACTTACTTCGGTTGGTACCTATTCCCTCACGAGGTTGTTAGAGAGGATGGGACAACTGTCATTCAGTTTAAGCAAGGGTGTTTTTATCTTCTCTCTGCCCATTGTGTTATTTTTCTTCTCCATCAAGCAGTTCTATATAAGAGAGAAAACACTTACCCTGGTGGCAATTTCTATAATTGTGTTGGTCTTCGGATTTCTCTGTCTTGTCGGTGGCTCCCGCTGGGCATGGGGCCCCAGATACCTGGTCTATATAGTTCCCCTTTTAATACTTCCGGTGGCGACTTTGATTAAGAATTCCTCCCGGAGGGTCAGAAGATCGGTCTGGATTGTTTTTACATTCGGATTTTTAATCAACTTATTGGGTGTTTCTACAAGTCATACGGTTGTTATGGAAAAGATACTCCACGAATGGGGAGAAGATGCCCTTAGAGAATCATATTCTGCAGCGTTTCCTCCACCCGAACACAGCACTCTCTTCAGGGCTGGTAAGGAGTTTTCTTATTATATGAGAAGCAATAATCTTACCCGTTCCCCCGGTCTTACGGATACCGAGATAAGATACGGCACATTTGATTTCTGGTTCACACTCGGATATTTCAGGGGAATTCCATTGTTGATAATTATTCCCGGTGTATTTTTCTGGGTCGCCATTCTTTGCTTTGCAATCTGGAGATTACAGAGGGCTTTGAACTCATCGTCTGTCTGACATCTCAATGTTTACATTCGAAAATTCAAATATGTGAATATTCAAATCTCCGAACGCACTAACTGCCGGTGTTATCTTCGCGTGTTTGAATATGCAAATATTCGAAGATTTGAAGATGGGAGGGATTATGCTGGAAAAAGAGTTTCAGGCATCGAGAATGATGAAAATACTTGGTAATCCAACGAGGTTTATGGTCGTTAAGCAACTTCTGAGGGAATCACTTACTCCCTCTCAGATTGGCGAGCGACTCGGAAGGAAACCGAATAATATTTCTCAACACCTCATCATTCTTAGGAACTCAAATATCGTCCGATTTCAAACTGTGGGTGGGAATGTCTTCTACAGAATAAAAAACAAAAAAGTCGAGGACCTGATAACATCCGCCGAGGCGTGCGTTTAGACAGATAAACATCTTCTATAGTTTGAATATTCGCATCTTCAAATATTTGCACATTTGAAGATTGGAGTAACATTGTGTTGGTGAGGTGGAGTTATGAGTGGTAATATTGGAGAATTAGAGAGAGAGTTTTTTGATGAACTCGCAAAAAGTATACAAATGGTGGAATTCTCCAAGACCACGGATTCATATATCCGATGCGCGTTTAGAGCACTTGGAAACCTGCGGGAAAAAAGGGTACTTGATGTGGGATGTGGAGATGGGAAAAATACATATATGATGGCGGCGAGAGCGGGTTCTGTCTTCGGAATTGATATTTCAATGGGGATGTTGAAACGGGCAGATACCCTGAGAGAGGGGAGAAAAAATCTTTTCATTCTTGAAATGGACTCGGAGAATATGGGTTTTAGAGAGGAAGCATTTGATTTGATATTTGGCGGTTATATCCTGCATCACTTAGATATCCCACCTGGTTTAAGTGAGGTTTATCGCGTCTTAAAAAAAGGGGGTATGGGGGTCTTCATTGAGAACTTTGCATTCAATCCAATTATTAACTTCTTTCGCGAAAACCTTGTGGGAAGATTTGGTATACCGCGATATGGAACACCTGGGGAACATCCCCTTACATACCGGGATTTAAAGATTGCAAAATCTTTTTTCGGGAGAGTAGAAATCAGAAATCCAGATTTAAACTTTATGAAACTTTTTGACCGTCAGATATTCCGGTATCGCTGTCCCATTTTCTCGAGATTCTGCGGATTGTTTGACAGATGGATGTATCACTCGTTCAAGGGATTGAGAAAATTTTCGTACACGCAGGTTTTGGTGATGAGGAAATGAAAAAAATCCTACTCATAACACCCGATTTCCCGCCATCTAAGGGAGGAATACAGTCACTGCTCTGGGATGTGGCAAGTAATGTCAAGTGTTTCCATATAACGGTGATAACGCCTCACCGGTGCGGAGACGCGAGATTTGATGGCGAGGTAGACATAAGAATAATACGGACGCATCGGAATAGGATGGTATTTTTGATGCAGTCACTTCTTTACGCCTTCTTTCTCGTTCCAGATATTGTGGTATGTGGGCATGTGGTCACCGCTCCGGTGGGATTATTTTTAAAGTGGCTGTTTAATAAGCCGTATGTTGTCTACACATACGCACTTGAGGTGATGATGAAGAGGCGAGAAAATATATACTCTTTTTTCCTCAAAAGCGCGGAAAAGGTTATCTCCATCAGCAACTTTACAAGAGAAAGGCTGCTTTCCCTTGGGATAGAGAAATCCCGTATCGAGGTTATTCCCCCACCTGTGGATACAGGCAGATTCAATCCCAATGTCGATATAGAATCCCCGAGGGCGAAGCTCGGCCTCGTGGGTAAAAAGGTTCTCCTCACGGTTGCCAGAATGGATAGTGATGAGAGGTACAAGGGGCACGATTGTGTTATAAATGTTCTACCGGATGTTTTGGGCAGGTGTCCACAGACCGTTTATCTCATCGTGGGTGGAGGAGATGATAAAGGGAGGTTGAGGGAGCTTGCCGGAGACAGGGGAGTGGGTGAGAGTGTAATTTTTTTGGGGAATGTACCTTACGGTGAACTTCCCGCATACTATTGCCTGTGTGATGTGTTTGTTATGCCATCAAGGGAGATTCATACGGTTAATGGAGTGAGGGCAGAGGGATTCGGTATCGTTTTCCTTGAGGCGGGGGCATCGGGTAAACCCGTTATAGGTGGAAGAAGCGGGGGCATCCCAGATGCGGTGGTTGATGGGGTAACGGGAATCCTCGTCGACCCGAAAGACCCACTAAAGTTGCGGGACGCCATGGTATTTTTACTTGGGAACGATGATCTGAGGAAACGGATGGGCGATAATGCGAGGAAGAGAATAGAAGAAAACTTCACGACCCGGAAGGTAGTAAAGCGTACGGAGGGGGTTTTCTCCTCGGTGGTTTCACACCTTAAACCGCGAAGACACGAAGAGCACTAAGAAGGAATGGGGTGATGGGCTAATGGTGGGAGTGCCCTCTAAAAAATACTTTGTGCCTTTGTGTCTTGGTGGCGAGTAGCAGAAATTTGCTTGACAAGTTGTGCAATAGATGGTATAATAAGGCATGAAAATTTCCGTTGTGATACCCGTAAATAATGAGGCAGCCACGATAGCAGATGCTGTCGACAACACAAGAAGAGTACTCGCCGATAGGGACTACGAGATAGTGGTTGTGGATGACTGTTCAAATGACTCAACATACGATATACTGAAGCAAAGAGATAACATTAAGCTCATAAGGCATCTTGAAAATAAGGGGGTTGGGGGGCGAAAGGGAAGACGCAGGTCAATTAGCAATGAAAAATTAGCAATTGGCAATTCAAAAGTGAGCAGTAAGCAGTGATGGAGGTCAAAATGCTGAAATGTCGAATTTCCCACTCACTACTCTCTACTCGTTACCATTTCCATCTACGACCTCGCGGGGCGATTTGTTCGGACACTGCTGGATTCACCACATCCTCCGGGTATCTATACCGTGCAGTGGGATGGGAAGGATAAAGAAGGTCACAAGGTGAAAAACGGCATATATTTCTGTCGTCTCGAGGTAGATGGTGGGATAGTCGGGAAAATAAAGATGGTCAAAACCCGTTGATAGACAATTTGTAACCACAAAGACACAAAGGCACCAAGGGCACGAAGAACAAAAGGTATAGAAACAAGAGTTTGTTTACAACTTTTAACTCATTCAACTCTCGGAGCTTAACTATGAGAATATTCCTTGTCGCTGGAACTCGGCCGAATTTTATGAAGATCGCTCCTCTCCTGGACGAGATGAGGAAATACCCGAAGATAAATCCCATCATTGTCCATACGGGCCAACACTATGATTATGAGATGTCTGCTGTGTTCTTCGAAGACCTGGATATTCCGAAACCAGACATATACCTCGGTGTGGGTTCCGGTACTCACGGGGAACAGACCGGGAGAATAATCATTGCGATAGAGAGGGAGATGATGAAGCACCGACCCGATCTTGTGGTGGTTGTCGGTGATGTGAACTCGACCCTTGCGGCATCGGTCGTTGCATCGAAGCTTTATATTCCCGTTGCCCATATAGAGGCGGGACTGAGGTCTTTCGATAGAACCATGCCGGAGGAGATAAACAGACAGGTTACAGATGTACTTTCGGACTACCTCTTTACAACCGAGGAGTCGGGGAATGAAAATCTAAGGAGGGAGGGGATACCGGGGGAGAAAATACATTTTGTTGGCGATATAATGATAGAGGCGCTTATCAATGCAAAATGCAAAATGCAAAATGCAAAATTATCAATTAGTAATCTTCAATCTTCAATCTTCAATCTTCAATCTCCTTACGCCCTACTCACCCTCCATCGTCCGTCTAATGTAGACGATAAAGATACGCTTTCAAGGGTTCTCGAAGCCGTGGATGAGGTTTCCAGAAGGATTCCCATAATATTTCCCATCCATCCAAGAACGGTAAAGATGGTAGAGAAATTTGGTCTCTCTGAAAAACAAAAGCCTCTCCATGTGATAAAACCCCTGGGTTATCTCGATTTTATCGGATTAGAGAAGAACGCAAGGTTTGTTTTGACAGATTCTGGCAGTATGCAGGCAGAGACCACATACTTTGGGATTCCCTGTCTCACCATAAGGGAGAACACGGAGAGGCCCGTCACAATAACTATGGGCACGAATAAACTTGTGGGAACAGATAAAGACAGAATCGTGGGGGAAAGTTTGAAGATCCTTGCCGGAGAAGGTAAGAAGGGATGTATTCCACCACTGTGGGATGGAAAGACGGCGGGAAGAGTGGTGGCTGTGATTTTGCGCTCCGAACTCAAGGAGAAATAAGGCGGGGTGTGGCTATAATTTTGATTTTTGAAATTGGGAGGTCGAGAATGATAAACAGATATGCACTCATAAGCACCCACGATAAAACAGGGCTCATTCCCCTCGCAGAAGCCCTGTTAAGATGTAGCTACAAACTCGTTGCCACGGCTGGTACGGCGGATTATCTTAAAAAAAGTGGAATAGAATCAACCGCCGTGAGCAGTCTGACGGGATTCCCCTCGATGCTTGGTGGTCGTGTCAAGACACTCCATCCAGTTATATTTGGTGGGATACTTGCAAGGGGGGATGAGGATGAGATTGCAAGATATAATCTTCCACTCATCGATATCGTGGTGGTGAATCTCTATCCGTTCGATGAAAAACCTTGCATAGAGAACATAGATATAGGTGGAATATCACTCATAAGGGCGGCAGGTAAAAATCACACCCGCGTCAGCTGTGTGGTTAACCCGGAGGACTACGATACTGTGATGGGAGAACTCGATGCAGATGGGGGTATATCGTCCGATACGAGGCTTTATCTTGCGAGGAAGGCGTTCTCCCTTTCTACATATTTTGACATGAGGGTATCGGAGTGGCTTGGCAGTGATACACTGTACATACCACTTCAAAGAATTGGAGGCTTAAGATATGGCGAAAATCCACATCAGGAGGCAATTCTGTTAAAAGAGACAGGATTTAGCGGGCTGTCTGTCATCAACGCGGAGAAGATTCAGGGAAAGGAACCCTCTTATAACAACATATGCGACCTCGACGCCGTACTCTCTGTAGTGGTATCGTTCAAGGAGCCCGCCGCGTGTATTGTAAAACACTCGACTCCCTGTGGTATTGCAACCTCCGCGAGCATAGTTGATGCATATAGAAAGGCGAAAAGCTGTGATCCGCTTTCAAGTTTCGGTGGTATTGTCGGTTTAAACCGTGGGGTAGACCGAGAACTGGCTGCAGAGCTTAAATCAACTTTCCTGGAGGCAGTACTCGCACCTTCGTATACGGGCGAGGCAAGGGATATTCTCTTAAAAAAGAGGCGTCTTATTCTGCTCCAGCTCCCGTTAAAAGGAGAATTATCCACAAATTCTTACAGGTATGTGAGCGGGGGATTCCTGAAACAGGACGGCGACACGCTTCCCGATAATACAAAAGACTTCAGGCTTGTCACAAAAATAAAGCCTACCGAGGGGCAACTCCGTGCCCTTTATTTAGCGTTCAAGGTTGTGAGGTTTATAAGATCAAATGCCGTGTGTATAACAACGGAGGATATGACGGTGGGTATCGGCGGTGGGCAGCCAAGCAGGGTGGGGGCACTGGAGATTGCTCTTAAGAATAAAAAGAGATTTGGTTTCAAGAAGGGAATTGCCCTCGCCTCCGACGGATTCTTCCCATTTCGTGACTCGATAGATCTCGCCGCAGAGGAGGGAATAAAGGCAGTTATACAACCCGGTGGATCTATAAGAGACAAAGAGGTAACAAACGCGGCGGATGAGCACGGCATAGCTATGATATTAACGGGGAGAAGACACTTCAAACACTAAAAAAGCAGAAAAACACATCTCAATGCGAGTTGTTCCGCTCCTTGGTGAGGCAGTCTTTATAATGCCACAACTCATCACCGATTATTTTTTCCTTGACAAATTCGATAATATATGATATAATATCCAAATAATTGAAAACCAATTTGTGCTCTGAAGGCACTGGATGCTTTTTATTGGCGTGGATTAGCAGATTGTCAGAAACAGTTTGAACATGAAGAGGGTTGAATGCATAGTGAGGGAGGACCGGGCGAAAAAGATATTGAACGCCCTTTTAGATTTTGATGTATGGGGCGTTACCATTACCTCTGTAAGGGGATGTGGGAGACAAAAGGGATATACCTCTTCCGAATATATGGATAGAAGGACCCCGGTGAGGACTCTGCCGTTCACGAAATTGGAATTTGTCGTAAGGGACGGGATGATTGAGCCACTGATAGAGAGGATAATTCAAGTTACGGGGACCGGAGGGATGGGAGATGGTAAGATATTTGTACATTCGGTAGAAGATGCCGTTAGAATAAGTACGGGCGAGAGGGGAGATAAGGCAATATCATCGTAGAATTGGACGATTATTTTTGAAATAAAATCTCCCGCTTATCTACCGATGGGTAGAAAGGTGTTTTACAGTTCCACACAGCTTTTTGAAAAGGGAGGTGTAGTGTATGGAAGAGGACATCGTCGGAATGATAGATGAATCAATGAAGATGAAGGAGGGAGAAATAATAAAGGGTATAGTAGTGAAGGTGACAAGTGGTGATATACTCGTAGATGTTGGATTGAAATCAGAGGGTATCATACCCACATCAGAGTTCAAGCGGACCGCTATTCCCGAACAAGGTGACGAGGTCTTCGTCTTACTTGAAAAAATAGAGGACGACGAAGGTATGGTAGTTCTATCTAAACATAAGGCAGATATAATGCATATATGGAATACTATACAGGAGTGTTACGAGACGGGAGAGTGTGTGGAAGGCAAGATTGTAAAAACTGTAAAAGGGGGATTCCAGGTTGACCTCGGTGGTATAAATGCTTTTCTTCCCGGTTCTCAGGTGGATTTTCAGCCCGTGAATCCGGATGATTTCATTGGAACGACCCACGAGGTTAAGATATTAAAGTTGTCCGAGGGGAGGAGAAATATAGTTGTTTCACGGAGGGCTATCCTCGAAGAGGATATGGACAAGAAACGGGAAGAGACATGGAAGAAGATAGAAAAGGGTGTTGTTCTTGAGGGTAAGGTGAAGAACATCACAGATTACGGTGCATTCATAGACCTGGGTGGCGTGGATGGGCTTCTGCACATCGGAGACATTACATGGGGGAGACTTTCCCATGTATCAGATGTACTGCATATAGGAGATGTCATCAATGTCCTTATTCTGGACTGTAACAGGGAGCAGCAGAGAATAGCGCTTAGCATGAAACGACTCACCCCGCATCCCTGGGAAAATATAGGCGAGAAATTTGAGGTTGGGGGGGTTGTAAAGGGCAAAGTTGTGTCGATAACAGAGTACGGCGCGTTTGTTGAACTGGAACCGGGGATTGAAGGACTCGTTCACATATCGGAGTTCTCCTGGACACAGAAGGTGCGCAAGCCTTCTGATTTTCTCTCCCTGGGAGACATGGTTGAGGTGAAGATACTTAATATAGATGAGGAACAACAGAGAATGTCTCTATCTATCAGAGCGCTGATGGAGAATCCCTGGGAAGGGGCACGGGAAAGACACCCCGTTGGGTCTGTAGTTAAGGGGGTGGTGCGAAAATTCACAAACTATGGGGCGTTCGTTGAACTTGAAGACGGGATAGAGGGGCTTTTACACATAAAAGATATATCGTGGACGAAAAGAATTTCCCATCCATCAGACGAGCTGAGAACGGGCCAGGATATAGACTGCAAGGTACTCTCGATAGATGAGGAAACACATCGGTTGTCTGTCGGTCTGAAACAGATGCGGGAAGACCCGTTGAAAAAGTTCGTGGAGGAGCATGCAATAGGTGATATAATACCGAATGCCAGGATAACCAGGGTGCTCGACAAGGGACTTGTTGTGGATGTGGGGGTGGATGGTTTCGTTCCATACTCGCAGATACAGAATCCACCCAAGGAACTTCAGCGTGAATACAGCATTGGAGATAAAGTTACCGTGAGATTGATAGAGATCAACGAGGAGAAGAGAAGACTCGTATTTTCCCAGACCGAATACGAGCCCGTTGTTGAGGAAAGTGAGTGCGTAGATAGTGAAGAGAAAGATAATTCATAGTTTTTTATGCTCGTATTATTCATAATAGGTAGTCTCTCCATCTCTGCACAGGATACACCAAATGATGCGGGGGGTAGTATAACGCTTGGATTCTCTTATACTGCCCCCTTCGTATCTGGTGAAGTGATGCGGAAGGAGGATGGTGGAGAATTTGAAAAAATAGCCACCGTGTCCCCATCCGATACCCATTGGATAGATAACTCTGCGAAGGATGGCGTGAAATACTATTACCAGCTCATTCTAACAACAGAAGAAGGTGTTGTTACATCCGAGCCCGTCTCGGCGGTTTCGAGCCCCCAGTGGTTCCACAGGGGAAGAACGGTGATGCTTATCATGGTAATTTTAATATGCGGACTCATTCTGTTTTTTATAAGGCAGGCAAGGGGGGGTAAAGAACTATATATTAGACGAATAGCGGGGCTTGAAGCGGTAGACGATGCGGTTGGCAGGGCAACTGAGCTCGGGAGACCCGTTATGTTCATCGCCGGCATTATGGATATAGACGATCTTCAGACCATAGCCGGGCTAACGATACTGCGTCGCGTCGCAAAGAAGACCGCCGAATACGAGGCGCAGGTACTTATGCCAACCTCGAGGTCGCTCGTGATGACCGCGGCCCAGGAGACTGTTAAGGAGGCATATTACGACGCCGGCAGACCCGATATATTTAATCCCGATAATGTATTCTACCTCACCGATGACCAGTTTGGTTTTGCCGCCGGATGCGATGGTCTTATGGTGAGGGAAAAACCGGGAGCGATATTCCTCATGGGAAGCTTCTATGCGGAATCACTCATACTTGCGGAAACCGGCCATTCTGTGGGAGCCATTCAAATAGCGGGGACGGCTATGCCATCACAGTTACCGTTTTTCGTCACCGCCTGTGATTATACACTCATAGGTGAGGAGTTTTTTGCAGCATCTGCCTACCTTTCAAAAGACCCCCTCCAGCTCGGCAGTCTAAAGGGGCAAGACTGGGGTAAAGCTATATTTCTTGCACTTATACTGATAGGGGCTGTTCTCTCGACTTTTGGCATCACGGTGGTAAAGGATCTTCTCATGGTCCAGTAAATTCTATGAAACGGCAAATTCCACTCATAATTACGTCCATCGTGGGTGTTGTGATGGTTGTTCAATATTTCATCCCGAGACAGCCATTTGCGGGGCT
>DFBT01000018.1 GCA_002366725.1 Caldifarciminota bacterium UBA3073 | reverse complement strand
GGAGAGTAGGAACACCGGGTTTGAACTAAAAAATTGAAATTATTTGTGAGAAGTTGAAGGTGGAACGGAGTAATACCTGCCTACCGGTCCCTATGGATGTATGGGCAGGCAGGTTTGTCGATGGTGAGAGAATAAGGAGGTGAACAATGAACGCCATAATTAAATGTATTGAGAACCTTCGGATAAAACTGGATAAACACCGAAAGGATGATCTAAAGGAGTATCCAACAAGAACAATATTCATAGATCCATTATTGCAAGCTCTTGGATGGGATGTAAGAGATCCAGACGAAGTTGAACTGGAGTATCCGACTATAGATGGAAAATCCGTTGACTATGCACCTAAAATAAATCGTAAACCGGTTCTATTCATAGAGGCAAAACCGCTAAACGACTTCCTTACAGATGTTAAGTCAATCACACAAGTGGTTGGCTATGCTGCTAATGCTGGCGTTGAATGGTGCATCCTCACCAATGGTGTTACATACAAAGTCTATCATAGCACAGAGAAGGCAGAAGCTCCTGATAAGTTGCTTTTTGAAATTTCTCTTGATCCAAAAGAAACCGAGGGCATGTCAATCCAACAAGTAGCAACACAATTTGCACGTCTCTCACGTGATGCAATGGCGAAAGGTCTACTTGACGAGATAGGTGAACAAATCTTCACTACAGGAAAGATAAGAAAAGCTTTGGACAAACTCTTTATTGACCCTCCGAATAGTTTGATCAGACTTATACGCTCAACCATTGGAGATGACACTATTAAACCAACGCAAGTGAAGGAAGCTCTTAATAGGCTCTGGGCACAAACATCAGAAATTGGAATCTCTTCAACTTATAAATTTGGTGTAAAGCCTGTCTCTCCTGAGAGCACTAAAATAAGAGGTAAAGAGTACAGTGAGGAATACCACCTAAAAGGAAAACCACAAGAAGTTGTAGAATTATTTCGGACAATTGACAAATTTTGCAGAGAGCTTGATCCAACTGCCGTTCAAAGAAAGTACCTTGCCAAGTATGTCAGATATACTCATGGCAAAAATATCTTCTGTTGTGTTCACCTTCAGAAAAGCGGGCTTCGTGTTTGGTTGAAGCTGAATTACTCAGATTTAGAGAGTCCCCCTGAATATGTTCGTGATATTTCGAATATTGGGCATTGGGGGGTCGGCAATGTTGAACTTGCAATTGATAGTCTCGGTAGATTTCAAATTGCTAAGGTCTTGATACAAAAATCGTTTGAAGAAAATGAATGAAAACGAACACTTCCGATAACATTAGAACACCGGGGTCAGGTCACAGACTCGTATGAGCTAAAAAATAGAAATTATTTGTGGGAAATTGGAGGTAGAACGGAATAAGATTTGTCGATGGCGAGAAGGAAGAAGAAAGATTTAATGCGGCGTTATCAAAAAAGAGTACAAACTACAGTATAAAAGGCAATCGCCGCCTGGAAGAATCCAAACGGCGAAAGAACTCTTTCTACCATTGGTAGATGAGACATTTTAATTATACCATAAAATTTATTAAAAGTCAAGAAAAAAATGAAAAAAATTTGCTGTCAAGTTCTTTGAAGGAATAAAATAGGGTCTGAAGAAATATCGGGCAATTTCGTAGTAATTTTCAGGAGAAAAGAGATCGGCGCTAAAGTTAAACATGGGACAAAAGTTATCCCAAGAGATATTGTTATTGGGATTTTGTAGCAGAAATTAGGGTCGGGTCTTCAGATTTTAGAGCTGGATCGGGTCTTGACACCTATCTGCCGATTGGTAGACTGGACTTTTTCTTGAGGAGGAGGAGTCTAATGGACGAAACTACCCGACAACTTAGAGCTCAATCCAGAAAGATTATTCATGAAATATGGGTGAAACTTAAAAAAGGTGAACCTCTGGAAGGTGAATATAAAACCATAGGAAAGGCTTTATCCGAACATAAGGAGTATCATAATGTCTGGGAATTTGCCGATGTTATAGATGGTGCAGATTATGAGATAGATGGTACGAATCCGTTTCTGCACATAATTCTGCACTCTACGGTAAAGAATCAGATTGCCAGTAATAATCCCAAAGAGGTAAGAGAAACCTTTCAAAGGTTACAGTCAAAGGGATTATCGAAGCACGAAGCGGAGCATGTAATAGGACGAGCGGTGGCTTTTGAAATCTTCAATATAACGAAGAACAAAGAGCCATTTAATAAGAAGCGTTTTTTAAAGGAGCTAAAGAAGGCAAAAGACTCAATTTCAAAAGAGTGACTTACTACAAAAAGCCTAGCATAGAGCCACCCATCGATTTATTTTCAAGAGAGCATGAAAATAAAAAGTGAATAATATCATATCTCTTTATAAATTAGAAGCTTACAGAGGTTATTTATTTTCATCAGGAAAAAATGTCTAAATCTAAGTTTACTATAAGTATTTCGGCAAAATCACAATTTGTGATTTCTAGTAAATGGACAGGATGAAAGAAATAGTTCCACAAGAAGTAATCCAACAGAAGATTTTTCTTATCCGCGGGCATAAGGTAATGCTTGATTCTGATTTAGCAGAATTATATAAAGTAGAGACAAAACAATTGAAAAGGCAAGTTAGAAGAAATATTGAAAGATTTCCTTTAGATTTCATGTTTGAACTGACACAAGAAGAATATAAAGATTTTGTAAGGTGCCAATTTGGCACCTTAAAGAGAGGCAAACATTCAAAATATCCTCCCTATGCCTTTACAGAGCAGGGAGTTGCTATGCTTTCCAGCGTTCTTAACAGCGAGAGAGCTATTCTGGTCAATATTGCAATTATGCGAACTTTTGTGAAACTCAGAGAGATCCTCTCAACGCATAAAGAACTTGCACATAAATTAAGTCAACTTGAAAGAAAAATCGAAAAACACGACGGAGAGATTAAGACAATTTTTGATGCAATTCGTCAACTGATGGCGCCACCTGAAAAACCACATCGACGGATCGGTTTTCGCCCAGAAACAGGCAAATGAAAGATTGCTCAGAAAACCAGGTAAGGCTTTTCAAAAGTCATTTTAACGGGGACTTTAACGAGACTTGTCCATACGGATCCTTTGGATACGAGAATTTAAAACAAAAATGATTCTTTATCTCTTAAAGGTCTCTTACCTGCCTACCGTTCCCTGCGGATCCGTATGGACAGGCAGGCAAGTCACTGTTAAATTTTTCCTTGACAGGGATTTTCTGCTCCGCCAAGGCGGGATGGGCGGGCAAGCAGAAAATTGGGTATGAAGGTCTGCCAATGGGCGAAAAGATATTAAAAGTTTTGGATTGGAGAAACGGCGATGAAAGAGTTCGAGGAGCTTGAGGCGACTGCGCTGTTTTGTCCCAACTGCAAAAAGACAGTGCCGGTAAGAAAGAAACTCCTTCTTGTGCTGCCCGACGGAGAGCTGTATGAATATCTCTGCCCTTTCTGTGGTACCTCCGTTGGAAGCAAAAAGATAAAGATAAAACCTCAAGTCGGCATCAAAAAGAGACCCAAAAAAATGTAAAAATGCAAGAACTTGATTTTTTGGCGGCAAGATTGCCCGAAGATATTAGAAGGCTTGAAGATGTCGGCGATTTCAGAGCCGCCATCAAGAGAATAGAGAAAACTCTTGAGGGTGAATTGCCCTCGTTATTGAGGAAACGCTTGGAGTATGAATTTGAGCATATCGAGAGACTAAAAAAAGATTACAGTATTGGAAAAAAGAGGGCGTTTCAATTATTAAAAAAGGAGATTCCGAAACTCACCCCGAAGAAATTTCAGTGCTGGGTAGACGAGGGGTATATAGATTACAGAAAGATAGACGGAAAAGAAAAATATTTCGGGAGATTTATACCCAATCTTTTCAGAGCCTCTTCGGAGGCAAGAGCTCTTAGAAAAAAGAAGACCGACAAAAAAGACCGCTCTGCTGAGAATCTGCTCAACGCACAGATAGAAAAGATATGTCGGTCACAATCCCCGGAAAGGTATATCTTGCCCGTAAAACGGAGAATCAAAATGCGGGTTTCCCTCAAGCCCAATGTTATACCCCCGGGGGAGACCGTTAGGTGCTGGTTGCCATTTCCCAGGATGGCTGAACAGCAGACCGTCGTCAACTTGATATCGAGTTCTCCCCCAAAGCATATTCTGGCACCCGAAGATTATCCACAGAGGACGATATACTTTGAGCAGAGGGTTGAAGATGCAAAACACACGGTATTTGAGATTGAATATGACTATGTTATACATGCTTCCCACACGGGTGTATCTCCAGATAAGGTAGAACCTTGTGGCGGAGACGAGATGTGTGATAAGTATACGGTTGAGCATTGCCCCCATATATTATTTACTCCATATTTGAAAGGTCTTGCCAGAGAAATTGTAGGTAAGGAGAAAAATCCATATTATAAGGCGTGGAAAATATACGATTGGATAACTCACAATGTAAAATATGCACTTGCCTGCGAGTACTCTACTTATGAGAATATCAGTGAATATGTAGCCACAAATCTGAAGGGTGATTGTGGTATGCAGGCTCTACTTTTCATAACTCTGTGCAGGCTCAATGGAATACCTTCCCGTTGGCAATCGGGGTGGTATGTTAATAGATTTAAGGTTAGCCCTCATGACTGGTCACAGTTCTATGTCAAGCCCTATGGATGGCTATTTGCAGATGCATCCTTTGGAGGTCACAGAGTTCACGAGCCAAAATTACACAAGTTTTATTTTGGAAATATCGACAATCTTAGATTGGTTTGCAACGGGGATATTCAAACACAATTTATCCCCCCAAAAAAGTATGTAAGGTCCGACCCCGTAGATAATCAGCGTGGAGAACTGGAATGGGAGAAAGGGAATATATACTATGATAAGTTTAAATATTCTCTCCGTGTTTTTACTTGACAAAGGGTGTTTCTTGTGGTAGAATTAGAAAATGAAAACTTACCTCGATTGTATTCCCTGTTTTCTCCGTCAGACCCTTGTGACCGCAAGGATTGCCACAGAAGACGAGCGGAAAATACGAGAGGCACTTGATAAGGTTTGTATCCTGCTACCCAAAATCTCCCTCGATGCCACTCCTCCGGAGATTGGGAGAGAGGTTTACAGAACTATAAACAGGGTAATTGGTATTGAAGACCCATATTATGATATAAAAAAAGAATATACGAGATACCTGCTTACGCTCTATCCAGACCTCAAGAAGAGGGTGGCATCTTCTTCCGACCCGTTGCTTTCGGCGGTAAAGCTCGCAATAGCGGGGAATATTATCGACTTTGCCCCCCAATCGGATTTTGATATAGAGAAAGAGATTGAAAAGGCATTCAATTACGAGTTTGCCATATTTGATTATGCTGAGTTTAAGGGTACACTGCAGAATTGCGATGAGATTCTTTATCTTGCCGATAATGCGGGCGAGACGGTTATGGATAGAATACTGATTGAAGAAATGGGGAAACCAGTCAAGTACGCCGTAAAGGAGAAAGCCATTATAAATGATGCCACCTTCGAAGACGCAGTGGATGCGGGCATTCACGGGGTTGCAGAGGTAGTATCAACGGGGTGCGATGCCCCCGGGACTGTGCTCAAGTACTGTTCAGAGGATTTTTTGAATGTATATAAAGATGCAGATGTGATTATATCAAAGGGGCAGGGAAATTATGAGGCACTGTCCGGGGAGGAGCGTCCGATATTCTTTCTCCTCAAGACAAAATGTCCCATCATCGCCAGGGATTTGGGTGTTGAGAGCGGGGATATAATACTGCAGGGAGCACCCGCCTGACGGCGGGAATGACTAATTACCAATTTCTAATGTCTAATCAAATACCAATGACACAATGATTTATCCTGCTTGTCCCGTAGCGATAGTGTACGGGGTGGAATGCAAGGCTATTCCGTCAGGACACGATAACTCAATGACTAATGCCCAATAACCAAATTTTTTTAGGGGGGAATCAATATGGCAAAAGATAAAAGTTACATATACGGTCCCGTCCCATCAAGGAGGCTCGGGTTTTCTCTGGGGTTAGATCTCGTTCCATACAAGACATGCTCGTTTGACTGTATATACTGTCAGTTGGGTAAAACTACGAACAAGACCACCCAGAGGAAGGAGTATGTTTCAAAGGATGCCGTTCTCTCACAACTCGATGAAGTACTCGGGACTGATCAGACGATCGATTACATCACTTTCTCCGGTTCGGGGGAGCCCACCCTCAATTCGTCGGTCGGAGAGATGTTGAAAGAAATAAAAAAGATGACGCAGATAAAGATTGCCGTCCTCACCAATGGGTCTCTGTTGAGCGACCCGGGGCTGCGGAATGAGCTTCTCGCCGCAGATCTCGTGGTTCCCTCGCTCGATGCCGCTTCTCCCGAGACCTTTAAGAGGGTGAACCGTCCCCATTCCTCCATTGAATTTGATAAAATTGTCGCTGGATTATTAAAATTTAGAGAGGAGTTCAAGGGGAACATCTGGCTCGAAGTGATGCTTACCAAGGGGATAAATGATAACACCAAGGAGATAGGTCTGTTCAAGTCCATTGTCTCAAAGATAAATCCCGATAAGATTCAGTTGAATACAGTGGTCCGTCCGCCAACTGAAAAATATTGTCTCCCCCTGGGCGAGAGCGAGCTGGCAAGAATCAAGAACAGTTTCGGCAAGAGATGTGAGATCATTCCGGAGTTCAGGGCGAGGGCGAAGAGAACTTATACGAGAGATGTACAAGAACAGGTACTTGAACTTTTGAAGAGGCGTCCCTGTACCCTTTCGGATATCTCTACATCTCTGGGTATGCATCCAAACGAGGTCATAAAATTGCTCTCCCTGTTGCAGAAAGATAATAAGATAAGGTATGTTGAATACGGGGATAAGGGCTACTATAAGCCGTGGGAAGCCTGAAACTCAAGACAGGTTGAGGAGAGACAGGTCATACATCCTCTCCGTCTATCTTGGTGAGAGGCGAAGAATTGAAATCGGCAAACTTGGAGAATTCCTCTTTAAGAGGGGAAACTACCTTTATGTGGGTTCCGGAAAGAAAAATATAGAAAAGAGGATAGAGAGGCATCTTAAAAGGGAAAAGAAAATTTTCTGGCATATAGATTATCTTCTCCGGTATGCAAATGTGAGAGGGGTGTGGGTGAGCGAGAGGGAAGAAAGCGAGGTTGCAAGGACTTTGGAATCTTTATTGGAGATACCCGTCCCCGGTTTTGGTTCCTCCGACAAGAGACACGATAGGTCACATCTCTTCTATGGAAACCTGCCGGAAAGCCTGCTCGGGGATATGGATTTTCTCAGATTTATTCCATTACACCCGCGTTAATTAGGTAGAAGATGATATGAAATAGCCCATGCACCGGGGCCTATGTGAGTGCCTATCACCACACTCATTCTCGTCCTCCACAGTTTAATTATATCAAATTCACTTCTCAATCGTTCTTCTGCCCTATCAGCCCATTCGTCGTTTGCGGCATCCTCAACCACCGCGATGAGCTTTTTCCTCCCCGACTTTTCCATATCCTTTTTAATCTTTTCAATTATCCAGTTCAGTCCCTGATTGTGTGTTCTCACCTTACCAAGTGGGGTAACTATGCCATCTTTCGTACTCAAGATGGGTTTTATTGAAAGCAAGCCACCTATAAGTGCCTGCGCCCTTCCTATCCTTCCTCCCTTTGCGAGGTACTTGAGTGTCTCAAAGATTCCAAATAGCCCCATGAATTTGTCCTCGCTCTTTACGCCCTCTATAATCTCTTCCATCGTTTCTCCGCGGTCTCTTCTCCTTGCCGCCTCTACGGTGAGTAAAGCCTGTTTCCCAATTGCGGTGAATGAATCATATACATATATCTTTTCCTTTCCGAATTTCTCACGCGCTTTTTTGGCGGTTTCATATCCCCTGCTCAATCCGGAGGACAGAGTGAGATGTATTATGCTGTCGTGAGTTTTGAGTGTCTCCTCATAGATTCTCGAGAAATCGTCAATGGATGGTTGGGATGTTGTGGGAATTTTATCCCCCGGCATCACATTTTTGTAGTAATTGAGTGTATCGAAGTCAAAGGTCTCTTTGTGGGACTTGCCACCGTATAAGACATAATATGGCATCACGGTTACGCCGTAGTGCTCTGCCATTTGCCTTGTCATACTTCCCGTACTATCTCCGATGATCGCAATCATAAAATCCCCCAGGTAAAATCAAGGTATTGTCAAAAACATAACCACAGATTCACCCTGTTAAATAGTTACAAAATTAAGTACAAGTAATCATCTCTTGTACTTTATTTAACAGGGGAACCACAGAGGATTAAAGAATAATAAAGAATCGCAGGAGATTTTCATCCCTCCCCTC
>DFBT01000066.1 GCA_002366725.1 Caldifarciminota bacterium UBA3073 | reverse complement strand
AGGATGAGGTTGTTCTCGAGATTTATGACATAGTGGGTCGAAGGGTTCGGACATTGATGAATACAATTCAACCAGAGGGATTATATAGAGTAGTCTGGGATGGCAAAAACGATGCAGCTCAGTCTGTTTTAAGTGGTGTCTACTTCTGCCGCATTAGTTTCGGCAACAGCTCTCATACAAAAAAGATAATCTTGTTGCATTAATAAGAAACCACGTGATTAGTTGGTTAGTTGGTTAATTAGTTTGTTAGCTGGTTTGTATCCGAACGAACTATCTGCCTAACAGGCTCACTTCTCATGTAATCTGTGGCTATGCGATTCGTGCAATCTGTGGCTAAAATCAAGATAATCCCCATTGAACTTCCATTCCTACCCACGCTCGCCTCCTATGTGTGGGATAAGTTCAGTGGCTGCTCTCCCGACCTCTCGGAGGTCTTGCTCGTTTTCCCGTCACAGAGAAACAAGTTTTATTTCCGGAGGTATCTTCTTAAATCGTCCGGCAGGCGCGGAATAATACCGCCCACAATGCTTACCATCCAGGAATTCACGAGCCTGATATTTGAGAGACTTGGGGGCAAAAAAGGAAAGAGCCTGATCAAACTCGAGAGAAATCTTATCCTGAAATATGTTGTTGATACCCTGAAGATAAGGTTCTGGAAAGACCTTGATTTTCTCAAGTTCATATCCATAGGAGATAGGTTGTTGTCTTTCTTCGATGAACTGCAGAGAGAAGATGTTACACTCGATAAGTTAGAGGAGTTGAAGGAAAGACTCCACTTTCCAGAGAGATATGTGGAAAATGAAATCGTGATTATCAGAAAGATATTTGATGAATACAGAGGGGTTCTCCGCAGTTCGGGATACACGGATACAGAGCACGAATACGAGCTTATAAAGAGAGAATTTGAACCTGAAGTACTGCGCGATTTTAAGTATATTTTAATTTCTGGGGTCCTCGCTCCAACGAAGGTCGAAGGCAATATCATAAGGAAGATACTTTACGGTCTACCGTCAGAACTCGTTCTCCATTCAAAGAGGGAGGAGATCAAAGAAGACCTCACATCGCCATTCTATAATCACGACAGGCTTATTCACTCTCTCGGGAAGTCCGTTGAAGAAATAATAGTTATCGGCGATAAGTCATATCAAAAATCAAACCTGCCTGCCGGTAGGCAGGTATCAAAAATCAAAAATCAAAGATCAGCGGAAAATAATTCCTACTATCAATCTACAATCTACAATCTGAAATCTGCGGTCCACATAACGAGATTGAAGAGCCAGATGCAGGAGATACTTTACATAAAAGATATTTTGATGAAATTAGTTGGGAGGTATGAGCCACACCGCATCGGTGTCATCCTTACGGACAACTCCCTGGTTTCCCCCATAAAAACGGCGATAGAATCGGCGGGTTATAACTTCAACCTGTCTATGGGTATGCCGTTTTCGCGGAGTCTCCTTTATTCATTTCTCTCACTTCTTGGAGAGGCGGTAAAGAAAAATTTCCATCATAAGGAATTTCTTGCGCTCATAAGACATCCCCTTCTAAAAAATGCGAAACTCGACGGCTGCGAGGCGAGGTCCATCATATATGCACTTGAGAGGGGAATGATAAAAGAGAACAAAATTTTCTTTAGATTTGACGATTTCGAGGACAATGAGTATAAACCATTTTTTGGAATGATTAAAGGGTTTGCCGACAAGATTTCGGAGAGCTCCAATTTTTCCACCTATGTTGAGGGCATTGAGGAAATGCTCTCCCTGCTTTTGTCCAGAAATCCCGAATTTATGGCATCTGGCATGTTGGGAATCGAGGACTTCCTCAAGCACATCCGAGAAACCTCAAAGCTTATAATGACAGAGGATGTATTTCCCACGGGAATAGAGAAACTCGACTTCATACTGAGGGTTCTTGAAGACGCAACTTACTCCATTGAGGGAAATCCGTTCAAGGGTATTCAGCTGATCGGTGTACTCGAAGCGAGGAATCTCGATTTTGACTGTGTAATACTGCCGTCAATGAACGAGGGCGTATTTCCTCAAAAGAGTGAGAAAGACCTGTTTGTCCCCGCACAGCTGCGAAAAGAGGTGGGTCTTCCCTATGATAAGGAGAGGGAAAATCTTTTTTATTATTATTTTACTCAGCTTTCGGTGGGCAAGAAAGAGGTCTACATTTCGTATGTTGAAAGAGAGGACAGGGATGTGTGTTCGAGGTTTGTGAGCTTTCTTCGTGACGAAGGAATGAGAGTATATGAATCGCCGGTGGTTTTTGAAAAGGAGAAAGGAAGAAAGAGCGAGCCCATGCCAAAGGATGATGCCCTTATCAAAAGATTGGAAGAGATGCTATATACCCCGTCCTCCTTGAGGGATTATCGTGTATGTCCATATCGTTTTTACCTCAAGTATGTTCTTGGGATAAAAGAGCCGAAGAAAATAGTCGAGGAGGCGGGGGCAGTGGAATGGGGGAATATAATCCATGGAGCACTGCGGAGATTCTACAGTGAGGACTTCCCCTCTCACTTCACAGGAGAGAACCTGCGGGATGCAGAAAGAACACTGTATTCCCGAGTGGGGGAGAAACTGAGGAAGATGATAGGCTGGCAAAAAGCGAGCAGCCTTTTTGACCTTGAGGTGTATAAGAGGCGAATGAAGAGGTTTCTCAATAAGGATTTGAAGAGATTTGAGAAGGGTTACAGGATACATTGCGTTGAGAAGAGACTCGATTTCGAGATTCACCTCGACGGCAGGAGGCTCAAAATAATGGGAAATACAGACAGGATCGATACACTGGATGGCAGATACTACATTATAGACTACAAGACGGGGCGAGAGATCGACAAAAAATGCGTGAGGATTGGAGATGATTTTACCGAGTTCCAGTTGCCTCTGTATGCACTGATGTTTTCTGCCCAGAGTTCACAAGCAATCGGGGGACTTCTCTACTACTATATATCGAGGAATAAAGTGGGAACAGAGGATATTATGGGTGAGGGGTATATCCAAAAATTCCGTAATGAGATACTCATACCCACACTTCGTGAAATCATTGACCCGAAGACAACATTTTCCAGAACCGATGACGAGAGAGGGTGCCGGATATGTGTATACAGGGAGTTCTGTGGTAAGTGAGAGGGGAAGAGGCTATCAGGCGATCGGGCTATCAGGCTATTGGGTTAATAGGCCATTAGTTAATTAGGTTATTAGGTAATTGGATTGCTAAAATATTCAATCTGGAATCTAAAATATTAAACCTGTAATCTGTTTAGTCCGCTTAATCCGTTGATAAAATCATTAATCTGCGTCTAAGAATAACAAGATTATGTATAATATTGCCCTAAAATCATCTGCGGGGTCGGGTAAGACCTACGAGTTGGCAAAGAGATTTCTGTCGCTATACCTTCGTGGTTTTCCGCTTGAATCTCTTTACGGAATTACATTCACCAACAAGGCAACACTTGAGATGAAAGAGAGGATAATTCGCTATCTTGACATCCTCGTAGATGATAATCCCACCAGACCCGATGAGATTGAAATTGTGAATGAGTTCGGGGGGAGGCAAAAATCTACATATACGAAAAGGGAATACCTGTTTAACAATCTCTCTTCCCTGAACATCAGCACATTCCACTCTCTCTTCGCCAATTTCCTATCAACACTGCCATTTGAGGCGGGTATTCTCCCCGGTTATGAGATCATTGATGAGACAGAAGAGGCAATTCTTCTGAACGAGGTGCTTGACAGATTCTTTGAGAAGGCGCTCAAAGAAGGTGGATATAAAAAGGCAATTCTCGATCTCGTCCAGTACAAAGAGAGGAGGGTTAAGGAGTATATTTCCCGGGTATTCGGGGATACGAGAAAGGAATTAGAACTTATCCGCGAAACTATAGGTGACCCAAATGGAATGGAGAGGAAACTCAAGATGGATGAGGCAGAATTCAAAAGGGCGGTGGATAGATTTCTACTGTTTATGGAGAAGAACAGGGAATGTACATATACAGGTAAAGGTACAATGGATGCAAATATGGGAAAGTTCATTCAGGGTGTTAAAGACTTAATAGAGGATAAAGACTGGGCGGGAATGGGAGAGAAGTTGACGAATGGCGAATTCCTTTTAAAAAAATATTTCAAGAAGTTTGTAGATAAACTTTCCGATGGGAAGAGTGAGTTTGATAAAATTGTGAACAGCTTAACGGAGAGGCTCAACTCGCTTCTCGTTTCCCTCTCTGACAGGGAACTGTATGTCCACATAAAACCTATCTTGCAGATCGACAGGATGTTGCAGGACGAGAAACTTGGGCGTAATTTCATCACTTTCGACGATATTGAGAGGCTTGCCGAGAGGGCATTGAAAGGTGGAACAGACTATTTATATTTCAAGATCGGGGCGAGGATAGACCACCTGATGATAGACGAGTTTCAGGATACAAGTAACAGACAGTGGGAGATATTGAGACCACTTGTCGATGAGATTACATCCTACGGGGCGGAAGAAAAGAGCCTTTTTTATGTGGGTGACCCAAATCAGGCAGTCTTCCGCTGGCGTGGGGGGGAGCCAAAACTGTTTGATTTTGTAAAAAAACAATATAAGGGCAAGATTACCGAAAATACGCTCGATATCAATCACAGGAGTAAGAGCGCGGTAGTTGATTTTGTTAACAGGTTATTCGATAGAAATGACATCTATGAGGAGAGTAATGTGGGTGGATGGGTTTGCCTGGAAAGCGTTGGGAGTTTCAAGGCGGATGAGGGTAGAGAAAAGACCCGAAGAAGGACGGTTGAGGTTATCGGGAGGTTGAAGGATGCGGGTTATGATTACGATGATATCGCAATACTTGTCAGGGGTAACAAGTATGGCGTTGCGATTACGGATTTACTCGAGAGTGAGGGTATACCCTGTATAAGCGAGTCAAAGGCAAGTATCTTCTCAAAGGATGACACGAGAACTGTTATAAACCTTTTAAGATTTCTGGAGTGTCCAGAGGATGATTTCTCTCTCTCGCAAGTGCTTCTCTCCCCATTTTTTAGGATGAAGGAGAACACCATCGAGTGGCTAAAAAGAAAAAGTGATAAATCCTTATATCGTTCACTTATAGATGAACATCCAGACTGGAATGCATCGAAGAAGTTGAAGCAGTTGCTCTCTGTGGTGGGATTTTCCAGTCCGTACGAAATGGTGTATAAAATATACGACGAACTGAACCTGCCTGTGACGGGTTCGCTCGCGGCATTACTTGAGGCGGCATTTTCCCATACGAATGAGGAATCGGGTTCCCCGAGTTCATTTATAGACTGGATAGAGCGCGTGGGCGAGAACATAGAGGTTGAAGAGACGGAGGGAGAGGGCGTCAGAATTCTCACGGTTCACAAGGCAAAGGGCCTGGAGTTTCCCGTTGTTATAATTCCCGATACCGTATGGAAGCTACAGGAAGAAAACAAACTTCTTATGTATCGCTACAGTAAAGGGGCGATGAAACCCGATAAGGTATACTGGGCAAATCTCGGAAAGTTCTTCCCTGAGGTCGTAAAGGCGAGCACCGAGAGGGTTAAAGAGGATGAGAAAAAGGTGCTCTATGTGGCACTTACGAGGGCAATAGAGGGTATATATATACTCGGGTTT
>DFBT01000092.1:6787-11050 GCA_002366725.1 Caldifarciminota bacterium UBA3073 | reverse complement strand
AAATTATCAAAGGATAAGAAACTCGGGGTGTATCTGGGTGTAGATGTAGGGTCAATATCAACGAATGTAGTTGCTGTAGATGAGCAGAAGCAACTTGTTGCCAGGCGATACCTTTGGACTGCTGGCCGACCCATAGATGCTGTAAGAAGAGGAGTTGAGGAAATAGGCAAGGAGATAGGTGATTATGTGGAGGTCAAGGGTGTAGCAACAACAGGCTCTGGTAGATATATGACAGGTGACCTTATAGGTGCGGATGTGGTCAAGAACGAGATAACCGCACAGGCAAGGGCATCAATTGAAATAGATCCACGGGTTGATACAATATTTGAGATAGGGGGACAGGATTCAAAGTATATAAGCTTGGAGAATGGTGTGATACGTGATTTTGAGATGAACAAGGTATGCGCTGCAGGTACGGGCTCTTTTCTTGAGGAGCAAGCTGAGAGGCTTGATTTAACCATAAAGGAAGAATTTGGTGAATGTGCCCTATCGAGTAAATCACCTGTTGCACTTGGTGACAGATGTACGGTATTTATGCAGTCAGACCTTACAGGTCATCAGCAAAGAGGCGCAAAGAGGGAAGATTTGACAGCAGGTCTTGCATACTCTATTGTTCATAATTACCTGAACAGAGTAGTGGAGAATAAGCGTATTGGAAATAACATATTTTTTCAAGGTGCAGTTGCCCACAACAAGAGTGTTGTGGCTGCTTTTGAAAGGGTATTGGGTAACTCCATAACTGTGCCACCTCACAATGATGTAACAGGTGCCATAGGAGTTGCACTTATTGTCAAGGAGTATATGAAAAAGAATAAAATTAAGAAGAGCAAGTTTAAGGGCTTTGACCTGAGTAAAAAGAAATATAACATTGAGACATTTGAATGTAGTGATTGTCCTAACAGATGCAGGATTAACAAAGTCACGGTTGAGGGAGAGCCTCCTTTACATTATGGCTCAAGATGTGGTAAATATGATGTAAGAAAGAAGGAGAGACAATCGGGATTACCAGATCTATTTAGAGAAAGAGAAAGGTTGCTTCTCAAAACCTATCATAAAAAGAAAACAAAGGAACTCAAGATCGGCATACCATGGGCACTCATATTTCATGAATATTTACCACTTTGGATAACATTCTTTCAGGAACTTGGCTTCAATGTTGTTTTGTCTGATAAAACTAATCAAAAGATCATACATAATGGTGTGGAATCTGTCATCTCTGAGCATTGCTTTCCAATAAAGGCTATGCATGGGCATATGTTAAATCTGATTGACAAAGGGGTAGACTATATATTCTTACCGTCACTAATATCTATGCAGAAAGAAGATCACCACATACTGGAAAGCTATACATGCCCATTTGTTCAGGGTGTACCTTATATAATAAAAGCAGCACTCGACCCAGAAAGCAAGGGAGTAAAACTTATCACACCAATTCTATATTTTAAGCGTGGCAGAAAGCATTTGGAGGAAGTACTGACTCAGGTTGCCCATAGATTGGGAAAGAGTAAGGACCTTGCAATTCGGGCACTCGATAAAGCAGAAGCCGCACAGAATGACTTCTACAAATCTACAAAAGCCAGGGGTAAAGAGATTTTAGATAACCTCAAGGACAGGGCAATCGTAATTGTTGGTAGACCATATAATACCTGTGATACTGGACTAAATCTGAATATACCAAAGATATTGCATGATATGGAAGTACTACCCATTCCAATGGACTTCTTGGACTTAGAGCAGATTGATATAGGAAAGGATTGGCCAAACATGTATTGGAGATATGGGCAAAGGATTCTATCAGCGCTCAGAATAATAAAGAAGCATCCAAAACTATATCCCTTATACATAACAAATTTTAGCTGTGGACCAGATTCATTCATTCAAAGGTACTTTGGCAAAGAGATGGGCAGGAAACCATATCTAATTATAGAGGTGGATGAACACTCAGCCCCTACAGGTGTTATAACGAGATGTGAAGCCTTCCTGGATACATTGGAGAATGTAAAGGATGTTGTCGAGCCTGCCGTTCGTGTATTTAAGACCTACAGGGATGATTATGAGGGCAGAACTATATACATACCATTTATGGGCTATCATGCGTATGCCGTTGCTGCTGCATTAAGGCATTGTGATATTGATGCAGAAGTAACACCGGTGGCTGATGAGGAATCACTTGAACTTGGAAGAAAATACACTACAGGTTACGAATGCTTTCCCTGCATACTGACAACTGGAGATTTGCTAAAGATCTTGAATAAACCGGGTATTGATAGATCAAAAGTAGCCTTCTTTATGCCCGAGTCGTGTGGGCCATGCAGATTTGGTCAATATAATAAATTGCAGCGAGTTATCTTGTCTGATCTGGGTTATGATGATGTAACAATTGTATCGCCAAATCAAGCATCCAATTTTTATAAAACTTTGAGTAAATATGGTCAGGATTTTGATAAGCGTGCATGGGCTGGCTTGTGTGCAATTGATATACTTGATAAAATATCGAGGCAAACAAGACCTTATGAGATTAACAAGGGTGAGACGGATAGGGTTTATAAAAGATGTTTAGACAAAATAGTTAAGGCAATCGAGGATGACGGTGATGTAAGAAAGGTAATGAATGATATTAAGAAGGAGTTTGGGAAGCTAAAAGTGGATAAGAGTGAACTACGGCCTGTTATAGGAATTACTGGTGAGATATACCTCAGATCACATCACTTTGCAAATAATGATATTATACGAACTGTAGAGGAACTTGGAGGAGAGGTATGGCTTTCACCAATTGCAGAATGGTTCTTCTATATTAACTTTAGAAGGAAAGAGGATAATATTGTGGATAAGAATTATAAAGAATTGGTCATGCATTGGCTCAAGAATAGGTGGATGAAGTGGACCGAGCATCGCATACAAAAGTCACTCAAACCTCGCGTGAATTACTTCGAGGAGCCAACGACTGCAGAGGTATTCCGCTACACTAATCCTTATTTGCATCAAACGGTTGAAGGAGAAGCACCTCTAACTGTAGGAAAGTGTGTAGATTTTATAAAGAGAGGAGCATCGGGGGTAATAACTGTGATGCCATTCACCTGTATGCCTGGTACGAATGTAGCTGCTGTTATGGCGAGGGTAAAGGATGAGTACAATATACCGTATCTGAACATGGCATACGATGGACTGGAACAGACAACTGCAAGAACAAGACTCGAGGCATTTATGCATCAGGCACGCCAGTCTATGCTGAGAAAAAATACGGGAGGCAAAGTTGAAGGACGACGAAGGGCTTGTGAAGATTGAAGCAACAGTGGACCAAATGATTTTGCAGCTACCCTCCATTTTTCGAAGTATTCCGCCCCATAATTATATAGAGTAACCCCAAAAATTACCTTACGAGTTAAACTCAATGCTTACTATACCGTTGTTTGTCTCACATAAAGATTCCCCGATCGGCTCAAAACAACTATAAAATTTTTCCTTGACTTCTCTCCATTTTTGTTATAATATATACTACATAGTCTTAGCGTCGCTGGGTCTTAGGGTCCTGATGGAATTGCTCCCTTGTTGAATAGCCTATTCACTCAACCCTGTACGCCATTGCTACGGGACAGGCACCTGATGAAATATGCTTCCCATGGAGTAGTTTGCTCACTCCACAGGACGAGTCGCATTTCACAGGGCAAGCCCCGTACGCTACGGGACAGGCAGGATAAATCGTAGAAGTGCTGATTCAACTGTTTGGTTAAGGTAAAAAGAATATGTGACCCCAATTAATTATGAATATAAAAATGTTAGGCGGCATGGTAATAGTATCTCAACCAATCAAAGAAAGTGAGGTAATCTATGGAAGAAACAACTGTTCAAGAGAAACCCACAGAAGTTCCACGCGAAATCCTGGGTTGGAACTGGGGTGCTTTCTTCCTTAACTGGATCTGGGGATTAGGCAATAGAACTTATATCGCCTTACTCTGCCTTATTCCGTTTGTCAACATTGTGATGATATTCGTATTGGGTGCGAAAGGCAGCGAATGGGCATGGAAGAATAGGCACTGGGACGGCGTCGAACATTTTCAAAGGGTTCAGAGGGCTTGGGGTTGGTGGGGATTTGGTTTGTTTCTTTTTGGAATTCTGATTTCTATCATAGTAGCAGTAGCAGGTCGTTAATAGTAAGCACCATGTCGCCTAACTACCTAAGGTTCCATGAACTTCATTACCTCTCTTCTTCTCCTTCACTAACTTTTTTCTTGACTTTTCTACATTTTTGTTATATTATAGTAT
>DFBT01000092.1:0-6702 GCA_002366725.1 Caldifarciminota bacterium UBA3073 | reverse complement strand
CTGACACAAACAACTTAGGCGATATTTCACTTATATGGAGGAAAAAAATGTCAAGCAGGCTGATAGAAATATTTGAAGATGAAACATTGGTTGAGAAAATCAAAAGTCGATTGCCTCACCTATTCCAACTTGCGGAGTTAGAGAGTTCAAGAGCGGGAAATGTTGGCATGGAAGTTGGCTCTCTTCGAGAAAGAATTGTAGTTGCTTTGCTCATTTATAAATTTGGTGATGCCAATGTGGAAACAGAAATTCCCATAACCGAACCAGAGATTGATGTAAGGTTATCTGGTAAACCTGTGTCTATCAAAACCAAAAAAGGGAAAGGATTCGCTGGAGTTAAACTAATATGGACTGTGGATACACAAAAGGCAAGGGAATTTCGAGAAACTTATCATCCACACTGTGATATTTTGTTTATACAGATTAACTGGGATGATACCGGGGGATTTTATTACATACCTGAAGAAGCACAGAAAAGGCTTTTTGATAGAGTTGGCAGAGAGGGATATATTAAACTTCCAAAACCAGGAACGAATCCAAGAGGTGTTGAGATAACCAAAGAAGCATTGTCAGGCTTGGTTGAAGATGATATGTCCGAAGTTATCAATATATTCTGGCAAAAAGCTGAAGTAGATTACGACCCGTATAAAAGATGGGTAGATTACTGGAGGGAGGATTGAAGTGAAAAATAATCGAAGAAATAGAGGGACACAAACAAGCTCCTTTGGCACTCCCGGTAGGATTAGCCATGATTCTACACCTTTTTACACAAGCAAATTATATAGTGGGTTACCTAAGGAACAAAAAGTCAAATATGTAGAAAATCCCATTCTCCCTCAGTTCTTAGACAAAATCTTCTGCAAGTCTTCCGAAAAGATGGAAGAGCTACCCGATAATAGCGTTCATCTGATGGTAACCTCACCACCTTATAATGTGGGAAAAGAGTATGACGAGGATCTTACACTCGAAGAATACTTAAAATTCTTAAAGAGAGTATGGAAAGAGGTCTATAGAGTACTTATTCCGGGAGGTAGAGCGTGTATCAATATTGCAAATTTGGGCAGGAAACCATATATCCCCCTTCATGCCTTTATAGTAGAGAATATGCTTGATTTGGGGTTTTTGATGAGAGGAGAGATAATATGGAATAAAGCTTCAAGTGCAAGCCCTTCCACGGCGTGGGGAAGCTGGCTTTCGGCTACTAATCCAACTTTACGAGATATCCATGAATACATCTTAATTTTTTCCAAAGGTTCATTCCGTAGAAAAA
The DNA here is from genome assembly GCA_002366725.1 of Caldifarciminota bacterium UBA3073. Lineage (GTDB taxonomy): Bacteria > Hydrothermota > UBA3073 > UBA3073 > UBA3073 > UBA3073. The sequence goes on along the minus strand of DFBT01000092.1, from coordinate 5,432 downwards.
ACAACAATAAGAGAAAAAACACCATATCTAAAGAAGAATTTCTTGAATTAACTAAAAGCGTCTGGACATTCCCGGCAGAACCCGCTCATAAGATTGGACATCCTGCACCCTTCCCTGTAGAGTTGCCCTATAGGTTGATTCAACTCTACACTTTTGAAGAAGATGTTGTTTTAGACCCATTTATTGGTAGTGGACAGTCTGGGATAGCGGCAGTGAAAACAGGGCGTCATTATGTGGGTTATGATATAGACGAAGAATATGTAAAATTAGCAGAAAGACGAATTAGGCAATTCCTAATAAAATTCAAATCCCCAGATTTATTTAATTATAAAAAATAAGGGGATTATTTAATAAATATGTAGGGCTCTCAAAAAAGGAGTAAAATGAACAAAGATTTTAGATGTTATATGGGATGGCGGGAAAAACCATTAGGTACAGGAGAGGCTACTGTAATTGTAATTCCATTAGAAGAGGATGAGCTGACTGATAAGCAATTGGGCCAGTTGTTAAAGATATTGGGAATAACGACATTTAGTGAAGAAACAATTGATTTCACAATTCAAGAATTGGATTAGTGATAGGATTCAAGAATTATTTATTCCTTTATTATAGACAAGACACGATATAATAAGTAGTCAGGAGCTATAAGTAAATAATAAGGAAATTGTGTATTTAGTTTCAGAGAAATAGCACAAGTCATTGTGTCGACAACAGTTATAAATGACAAAATTTAAAATTATATGTCTACTAATATCAGTCATTGCATTAAGTGGTTGTGAAAAATCTCCGACAGAGATTGTCGTTAATAAGGTATGTTATGGATACGTTAAGTTGTTGTGCCACCATTATGCCATTCCACAAGGATGTTCTGAAATTGAAAAGGAAGTTTACCTCTATTCCCATCCTGTTGCTGACATCAATGAGACAGAAATGGTTATAAATAGTGGAACTATGAGTGATACTCTACCCTTAAGCCAAGGAATCGATTATATAAAAGGAAGAAGTTGGGGTTGCTGTACAAATCCTGATACTAATTATATACTTTATGTCACATCCAACATAGGAAATCTATCTGGTAGTGTAAATCTTCCCTCATCCTGTGAACTACTTGAACCTGAAGACGATGATACTTTAGAGTCCGCTGATAATGTGCAAATAGCTTGGTCAAAGTCAAATAGAGCTGAATGGTATCTTATTAAACTATATATTAATCCACTATCTACTGGGGATACTATCATCATTTTACCTGATAATGATACAATTCTATATGTGAGAGATACCATAATAGACATAGATCTGACATCTACTATAGAAGATTTTCAAAATTTCCCTGGCGTTAACTTCGCAAAAGTGACTGTAAATATCGATGCTTACAGTGGACCTTACCCTCACTCTGAGGAATACAATCTGTCTGGTACATTTAAGGGATGCCTATGGGCTGCGTATTTGCCTATCCCAACACGAAATTTCTTTATCAAAATATAACAAGTTCGGCTTAGGAAATAACTCCCGGGTTCTTCCAGCCTTCTTTTACTCCCTAACTTTTCCCTTGACATCTCTAAAAGAGCATGTTATAATATGAGGAGTGATGGGGTCGGGTCTTTAATTTTAAATTTACAGCCTCATTGAGTCATAGCGTCGTAGGGTCTTAGAGTCCCGATGAAATATGCTCCCTGTTGAATAGCTCTGCTTCTACAGGGCAAGTCGCATTTCACCTCGTACGCTACGGGACAGGCACCTGATGAAATATGCTTCCCATGGAGTAGTTTGCTCACTCCACAGGACGAGTCGCATTTCACAGGGCAAGCCCCGTACGCTACCGCTACGGGGCAAGCAGGATAAATCTTAGCATCTACTTTCACTGAACAGAGCATTCTGTGAAATCTTTAAAAATTCTTACTTAATTCAACAAGGAGAACGACATGTCTAAAAAACTCTTCCTTATTACATACATTGCCCTTGTCGGATGCATATTCCCCCACGCCTGGTGTTATGGGAATGCTGTGGACCATCCTGTCGAAATTGCCATTATGACCACCGCAGACCTTCAGAGTTGCGTCGCGCCCTATACAGTTGTCATAAAAGGTGATACCCTCACAGTCGGGGGCATCGAAAGAATTGCCTCGGCTTCAAAAAAAATCAGTTCTGAAGTCGACGGCTCACTACTCCTCTCATCCGGCGATGACTTGATGGGACCTCTCTTTTCACTTCTCGAAGGAGAACCAGAAATTCGGGGCATGAGTATGGCGGGTTATGATGTCGTTGCACCGGGAAATCACGAGTTCGACAGAGGTGTCGGGGTTTACAAGAATGCCATCAGTTACTCAAATTTCGATATAGTATCGGCAAATCTAATCATCGATGACCAAGAGCTTGCGAGTAGGATTCACCCCTATGTAATAAAAGAGGTCGCCGGCTTGAAGGTCGGCATTTTCGGCATGATGACACCCGAGTTTCTGAAGGTATGCAATGCACCAGGCGGTGGTGTAACAGTTGACCAGAGCATCGTCAAAGTCGCCCGCAATGTCGTCAACGAACTAAAGAAGGAGGAATGTGACATCCTCATCGGCGTTACACACATCGGATTAAACTTTGACAGAGAACTTGCTCGGGGTGTTGATGACATTGACATAATCGTCGGCGGTCATGACCACGAATATGTCTATGAAACCGTTGGAAATACGATAATTGTTCAAGATGGCTCACGAGCGAAATATCTGGGCGTTCTGAATTTCACTTACAGCAAAGGCAAGCTCCAAAACCCAACTTGGCAAACGGTTTTGCTCGATTCAACTGTCGGTTATGACCCCGAGATACGAGGTCTCATGGCACAATACCTTAAGGTGTACGATGACAGTCTCGGTGCGGTCATCGGCGAATCAACTGTCGATCTGGATGCGCACAGTGATGTGGTTCGCAGCCGTGAAACGAACCTCGGCAACATGATAGCTGATTCGTGGCTCAACTGGTTTACAGATGCAGATGTTGCTTTAGTTAACGGCGGGTCGATTCGCGGCGACCGAATTTATCCCGCCGGCACGATTACCTTCTCAACGGTGAATGAAATACTTCCGTTCCGAAATGAAGTCTATATGGTCCAATTAACCGGTGCCGATCTGAAACGGGTGTTTGAAATATCGGCGTCAGTTCTGAGAGTTAAAGATGATGGATGCCCAGATACATGTCGAGCCTCTGATGGTGGATTTCTACAGGTCGGTGGCGTGAGGATAACTATTGATACAACTCAAGCCCCATTCTGTGCAATATATGCGGGTCGAGATGTCACTGAAGTAATCAATGTCGGGTCAAGAGTCACAGGCATCGAGGTTTACCAAAATGGCTCATGGAATTCTCTCGATACATCTGCCACCTACACGGTACTGACAAACAGCTGGACGGCAATAGGAGGGGATGGACATTATATCTTCACGGGGAAAGATATTCAAAAGCAGAACACTACCCTTACCACAACCGACCTCCTAACGGGCTATATCCAGTCTCACACCAAGGTAAGTCCACAACTTGAAAACCGAATAAATTTCTTGGGTGAGTGAGTTCAAGTTGGGGAATAGTTCTAAATATGAAAAACCCTTTTTATCAAAGTGTGATAGAAACAATAAGAAGCATACCGCGAGGCAAAATAGCCACCTACGGGGAGATTGCGGATTACGCCGGCAATCCCCGGGCGGCTCGGCAGGTCGCCTATATTCTACACTCATCTTCCCGTAAAGAAAATCTTCCCTGGCACCGGGTGGTGAACGGCAAGGGTTGCATATCATTAAAACCCGGGCACGGATATGAACTTCAAAAGAAACTCCTAAAAAAGGAAGGCATAATCTTTGATGAAAGTGATCGCATCGATTTAAATCGCTTCCTCTGGTTTCCTTCTCCCCACAAACTTTTTCCTTGACTTTTCCCAAATTTTGTTATATTATAGTATTAGAGGTTAGTGAAATAAGACGCAATTGAATGGTTATTAGTCAATCAGGAAAGATTGCACTCTTATCACCATATAACTCAGTTTATATTGAAAATCCCAAGAGGGTAAATGGACACGGGTGGAATCCAGAAGGAAAGTGCTGGATATCTACCAAATTTGTTAAGTCGGAAGATAAGGTTATTTGTATGAAAACAACACATAAAATAATCATCGGTGACTCGAGATGGATGAAAGAAGTTCCAGACGAATCCGCTCATCTCGTTATCACCTCACCCCCCTATTGGCAACTAAAAGATTACGGAAACGGGAAGCAGATAGGTTTCAATGACACTTATGAAAAGTATATAAACAATCTTAATTTGGTTTGGAATGAATGCCACAGGGTTCTCCATAAAGGTTGTCGAATGTGTATTAACATTGGCGACCAATTTGCCCGTTCTGTTTATTATGGTAGGTATAAAGTTATTCCGATTAGAACAGAGATAATCAAGTTTTGCGAAAGTGTGGGTTTTGACTATATGGGTGCTATTATCTGGCAGAAGGTGACTACTTGTCATACAACTGGCGGTGCAACGGTAATGGGTTCCTTCCCTTATCCGAGAAGTGGAATCCTCAAATTGGATTACGAATTTATACTGATTTTCAAAAAACACGGAAAACCACCAAAGGGTTCAAAAGAGATAAAAGAGCGATCGAAGTTATCACGGGAAGAATGGAACCAATACTTCACGGGGCACTGGAATTTCCCCGGTGAAAAGCAGGATAAACATCTTGCAATGTTTCCCGAAGAACTACCAAGACGTCTCATTAAAATGTTTAGCTTTGTTGGTGATACTATTCTTGACCCTTTTCTTGGAAGTGGCACAACATCTTTGGCTGCAAAAAATTTAAGTAGAAGCTCTATTGGCTACGAAATAAACGAAGATTTTTTACCAATCATAGAAGAAAAAATTGGTTTAAAGCATAACCTTATTTTTCAGAATACAATTTTTGAGATAATTAAACAAGAAAAGCCGAGAATAGATTTTGACGATGAAATTAAAAAGCTGCCTTACATTTTTAAGGATCCTTTAAAATTTGATAAGAAAGTAGATCCCAGAAAATTGAGGTTTGGTTCAAAAATAGATAATTCTCATTCCGAAAGAGAAACATATTATACGGTAAAAGAAATAATCTCTCCTGAGATATTAATTTTAAACAATGGACTAAGAATTAAGTTATTGGGAGTAAAAGAGAGACCAGAAAAAAATGGAGAGGCCATTCGATTTTTAAGAGAAAAAACCCGAGGACAGAAGGTATTCCTGAAGTTCGACACCATAAAATACGACAATGAAAATAACTTACTTTGCTATCTTTATCTGAAAAACAAAACTTTTTTAAATGCCCATTTGATTAAAAATGGTCTAGCTAATGTTGATACCATACTTGATTACAAATATAAGTCAAAATTTTTGTCAATGAGGGGGGTAAGATAATGCCAAAAGAATGGATA
>DFBT01000088.1 GCA_002366725.1 Caldifarciminota bacterium UBA3073 | reverse complement strand
ACAACACTTTGGGACATTCCCTAACATTGTAAGCGCTTAGCTGGGGCTGTAGTTCAGTTGGGAGAACGCTTGACTGGCAGTCAAGAGGTCACGGGTTCGAATCCCGTCAGCTCCATTAAAAAGTTTGTTAGTTGGATAGTTAGTTTGTTAGATAGTTGAATAGTTAGTTTGTTAGGTGGTTAGTTGGTAAGTGGTTATAAAGGGATAAATAGATTAAGTTTTCTATATCTATCAACAGGGGAGGAATATGTATAAGAAAGTCCTGCCACTCGTGGTATTGACGGTTTTGGCCTGTCAGGGGGGTGGTGGATACCGCGACATGGCGATGATAACAGACGCCGAGAGAAGCCTAAGGGGGGTGAAAAATGCGCTTGAGGAATACTGGGTTGACAATGGAACTTATCCCGGGGAGGGAGCTGACCTGGAGACTGTTTTGAATCCGTATTTTTTGAGGGTGAGGACTAAAGAGAATGATGACGCCGCGATACATTCGGCAAAGATAGAAAATGCGAGTAATCAGTTGGAAAATGTGTCGAGTATGCTGGCGAATGTAAAAAGACAGGCAGAGCCCGTGCTGGATTCCTCTACGATGGCAGCACTACTTTCTCATATGAAGAAGATCGAAGGTCTCATCTCTCAATATACACTGGAGGTTGAAGCGATAAAGATACCAACGGTGAACATAAATACAGGGGATGAATTCAAGGAGATGCTGGATATTCTGAATGGAATGAAACCCGATTCTCTCGTATCGGAGATTGATAACAACCTCATAGGGAAGAGCGACGAGGTAGTGCACTTATTGGATAGACTGAAAGATAGGCTTACAGAGCTACCACTTGATTCAGTAAGGGTTACGGAGGCGATAGATGGGGTAGATGCGATATCCAGTACATTCAAGGTCTACGATGCATACCTCACCCACCAGGCAGTTACCGAGAAGCAGGTTGTTATACCGGAGAGGGAGTTTGCCAATGTAGAGGCTTTACTTGACACCTCGGCATTTGACTCATCTCTTATGCAGATTATGGAAGATGTAAAACAGGGTATTAACCAGTACAGGTCTCAGGAGATACTGAAGGACGACTTGATCTCTCTGGTAAATGGGATTAAGGGGCTCAAAAGGGCTAAGACAATAATGTTAAAGTACGAAGGCACTCTGAGAAAGGATGTACAGAAATCTGCGAAAATTCTGAAGGCAAATGTGACCCTGAGTGAAATGGCGGAGGCTATCGAAAATTATAAAAGAGAGCACGGTTCCTACCCACCCGAGGGCAGCGATATTGAGCCGATTATCCATTCACATTTTGTTGAGGTTACCATGGGGGGGGATACAATAGATAGATATGAAAAAAATCTGTCGTATCTCGAGGAATTTCCGTCCTATTTAATTGCCGACCCCGAGAAGGGATTTGAGCTGAGGGCAAGGGTTGCCAATGCCGTCGGGACTCCCATATTCTGCAGGAAAGAGATTCTGTCCGATTGGGATAAGGTTATATCTGCGTTTGCCGGGAACCCCACATATAGAACAATCAACCCCAAGGTGACTTACTTTCTCACTGCGAGGGCAAAGGACAGTAGGAACACCCTGATTTGTGAGCGTTCGCCCGTAAGGAGTGAGGTAAAAGGTAAAGAGGAGAAATTGGAAACTGAGAAATAGAAAGGAGGTAACATGAGATTAAATGCGGGGATAATATGTTGTGTTCTTTTACTCATATTCGGCTGTGCGCCTCAACCGAAGGTCGAGCAACTGCCAAAGGAGAAGAAGCCCGCCATATCTGAGGCAAAGAAGTATCATTCGTCGGGGTTTGAATATTTCAAGAACGGGCAGTACGAGGATGCGATAAGGAATTATAACCAGGCGATCGCCGAGAGCACAACTTTTGTGGATGCATATCTTGACCTCGCAAAGACATACATTATAGTGAGGAATTACGGAGAGGCTGAACTTGCTTACAAGCATCTCATCAGCACCCTGCCGAAGGAGTTGAAGGGTTACCACGGCCTTGGTAGATTGTATACGGATGAGAAAAAATATCAACTTGCACTGCAGCAGTACGATAGGGCGCTTGAAGTTGACCCCGAGGATGCACACGGCTTTTACGGCAAGGGTTATGTGAACGAAAAGATGGGAGATGCAGAAGAGGCACTTAGATACTATGAGAAGGCGCATGGACTTGCTCCAGACGATATTAATATAAGATACAGTCTGGGTAAATTGTATGTACAGCTTGGACTGCATGAAGATGGAATTCGAGAACTTGAGGCGGTTTTACAAGAGCACCCGGAAGACATAGAGGTGAGATTGTACTTGGGAGACGCATATGTGTCAATGGGTCAGTATGCACTGGCTGGGGAGCAGTTTAGTTATATACTTGAGCAGTCTCCCGAGTATGCTGGGTGCTGGGTGAGATTGGGCGATGTATGTGTAGATGAGAAGAAATACGATGAGGCGGTAAGACATTACAAGAGGGCAATAGAGATCGATTCCACGCAGCCGAGTTTCTACTACCACTTAGTTGATTTGCTCATAAGAGTTAAGAACTGGAACGAGACAAACACATATCTGAAGAGAGCATTTACAATTGCACCCAATGACGGTATTTTAGTTACTCTCTCGGGCGACCTCTATATGGCAAAGGCCGATGCCGCATTTAAGGTAAGAAATTGGGATGCCGCCATATCCAATTATCAGAGTGCTATCAACGAGTATAACAGGACAAAGACTTTGACGAACGACCCGCATTGGGTCGATTACGCAACAAAGGGAATAAAGAGGGCACGAACTCAATTGGACAAGGCAAAAGAGGAAAGGTGGTGGGATAAAGGTAAATGATGGAGGATTGTACAAACGATAGGTTGAAAACACCTGTTTTGGTGTTAAATCGGAGCTACGAAGCCCTTTCTATAACGAGGATGAGAAGGGCAGTTATTCTTTTATGGCTTGGTAAAGCAGAAATTGTTGAGAGTTTTAAATGGCAGATTCACAGCTCCACTATGGCGTTTGACAGTCCCAGCATTATCCGCCTTCAGAGTTACATACATCTCAGACGGCCCGCAATTCCCCTGACGAGAAAAAATATTATGAAGAGGGATGGATATAGCTGTCAATATTGTGGGATAAAGGGTGTACCAATGACCTGTGACCATGTAATTCCAAAGACCAGAGGAGGCGATGACTCCTGGGGGAATCTCGTTTGCTCCTGTATGGTGTGTAACAACCGTAAGGGTAATCGCACACCGAAAGAGGCGGGTATAAAACTTGTCAGGAAACCCAAGCGTCCCCACTATTTCTTTATGTTTCGAAGCAATTTCAATATACCGGATGATAGGTGGAGGAGTTATCTGTTCTTAAATTAGAGCAGAGACCTATTTTCAATTGACTATTGACGATTGACTATTGACGATTGGCTGTTGACGATTGACAATTTATGGTTGACGATTGACGATTGACGATTGACGATTTATGATTGATTATTGAAAATCGAAAATTTTAAAAACCTATTAGCCAATAACAATTGTCGATAGTCAATTGAAAATTGAAAGGTGGAGGGTATATGAGGAGAAAAGTATCGGTGCTGATATCTATGCTCATGGCGATCTCACTCTGTGGTCGCGAGATATCGGGAGGTTTTGGAGGGTTTGAATTTGGCAGAATTTCATGCGATGCGGCGGAGTTGAATGAAAGATTTTCAGAGCACGGGATAAAAGAGATAGAAAATATGGCTTACGCCTGGGGAGGTAGTGGATACGGTGTCGTCTCAAATGTGATAATAGGTGGCTCTGGTAGAGGTGGGAGCATAGAGACAGAAAGTGATTCACTGAGTATCAAGATTGATATGGGATATGGGCTCTTTGAAGTCGGATATCTATTTCCACTTGGGAGGATGATTGCCCTCTTCCCTTTACTTGGTATCGGAGGAAGGAATATCACCCTTTATTCAAGACCGGACCTCGGCGATGTTGATTTCAATGAACTTCTTACCCCCGGAGGTGCCGGCAGGACATTTACCGCACACACAAATAGCACAATTCTATCACTTTCACTTGCGGGTGTCTATAGACTCGGGAGTTTCATTAGTATGTTTGCGAAGGCAGGCTATATTCATGATTTTGGAGGAGACTGGAAGCTCGAGGATGGGGCAATGGTGAAAAATGAACCAGATTTTGGTTTGAAGGGCCCTTCGTTCTCTGCCGGGATAGTATTTGGTTGGATTGGGGAGTAGAAAAAAGCTTATTCAGAAATGGTGTTTTTGTGGTCCACCACTTATGTTGGGCATATTTATTGCAATAATTACCGTTCTTTTGGTAGTTGTTGGTCTTCTTGGTACTGTTGTTCCTTTTCTTCCAGGTGAACCTCTTATATTCCTCGGCAGTATCGCATATGGATTTGGCTTTGGGTTCGATAGGATTGGTAGAGGTATATATGTTGTCCTTGCCTTCCTGACCGCCTTCTCCCTTGTGGTAAATTATGTTGCCACATCCGTGGGTGCGAAAAAATTTGGCGCTTCCAAATTCGGTTTCATCGGTGCTATCATTGGGGCATTTGTGGGTTTTCTCGTGGGAAACATTGTGGGACTACTCGTAGGTCCTTTTTTGGGCGCATTTATTGGCGAGTTACTGAGGGCGGGAAAGGTGGAAGAAAGTGCAAGAGCGGGATTGGGGGCTGTGATTGGGTTCTTTGCAGGGTCTCTGATGAGAATTTTAATAGCACTTACAATGACGGGTCTTATAATTTACGGAATTCTGGCGTAACACGAGCTCAAATCATGCATCACTTGCCCGACGCCCGCCTGTGGGCGGATTAGGTTCTCATAGAAAGTTCTGACTAACACCCGTGCAGGTAAATGTGGAATGAATCCTGGCTCCATCAATCGAGGGTTTGTTTTAATATTTCTATTGACTTTTCAAGATATTTTTCCTTTATCAGGGCACTGATGGAGTTTATAGAGGCACTTATCAATTCTATATTTATGTCATTGTCCCCGAGCGTAGAGAATACCTTTCCCGCAACCCCGGGGCTCTTTCCCAGCCCATCGGAGTATAGAGAAAGCATTGCCACCTCCTTATCAAACGAAATCTTGTGTGAATAGAGTTTTTTTATTATATTAACCACATTTTCGAGGTCATCTGCCGTCACGGCGAACGAAATGTCCATGGTCCTGCCCTCACCCGGACTGGGTGATATAAGTTCTACATTAACATTGTGTTCCCCCAGTGTGTCGAACAACCTTCCCGCCTCTCCCGGCTTATCTGGTACCCCGTGAACTGTAACCCTCGCAACATTTCTGTTTCCCTTTATCTCCATAAAACCTCCCTGTATAATTTCAACTCTCCAATACTTTGTTATTTTTGGACGCAGATATTCGCTGTAAACTTGTAGGCACAAATTTAATGTGTGCTATTATTTGCACGGTTTGGAACCGTGCCTACATACTTAACAATTTATCTATGTTAATCTGTATTAATCTGCGTCCAATATGATCTCTCTCAAGAAGCTCTTGCCGTTTTTTATCTTCACCCCGAAGTAACCCGCGAGTGTACCCGCGAGGTCGCTCATATTTCTCGTCCGCAGATTTACCCCCTTCTTTATCATCTCACCGGTTATGAGTATCGGTACATACTCCCTCGAATGATCGGTCGACGGAGTAGTGGGGTCAATACCGTGGTCGGCAGTTATTATGAGTATATCTCCTTCTTTTAATTTTTTTATGCAAGAGGGGAACCATTTATCGAACTCCATGAGACCCTTGGCAAAACCCTCTATGTTATTACGGTGTCCCCAGAGCATATCGAAATCGACCAGATTCGCGAATATTAATCCCCTTTTTATCTTATCCATAACATCCAAAATCGTTGCCATTCCGTCGCTGTTGTTTTTGGTGTGGAAGGATTCTGTAATTCCCCTGTGGCCGAAAAGATTGTCGATCTTTCCCACGGTAACGACGGGAAATCCGTGAGCCTTCAATATATCGAGAAGTGTTGGACCGGGTGGTGTGAGGGAGTAATCCTTTCTTTCCGGTGTTCTATTGAAGTTTCCCACAGTACCGATGAACGGTCTGGCTATCACCCTGCCTATATCCGGGAATAATCTTCTTGCGGTCTCGCACATCCTGTATAATTCGTCCAAAGGCACTATATCTTTGTGGCAGGCGATCTGAAACACGGAATCGGCGGATGTGTAGACGATAGGATAACCTGTTTTTATGTGCTCTTCACCCAATTGTTCAATGATAACGGTTCCGGAGATGGGTTGACCCCCTATGACCTTTTTATGAATAGCCTTCTCAAACCTCCTTATCATTTCGGAGGGGATACCGTCAGGGAGAACGGGGAATGGTTTATCAAGTATTATCCCCATGAGTTCCCAGTGACCCGTAACGGAATCCTTGCCCGGCGACAATTCCCTCAGTTTACCGTATGATGCAAGTGGTGACCTGGCGGGGGGAACATGCTGTATCTCCACTATATTACCAAGTCCGAGTTTTTGGAGGTTGGGTAGGGACAGTGCCCCGTATTCTTTGGCGACATTGGGTATGGTACTGCTTCCAACATCACCGTATTTGTCTGCGTCGGGCAACTCTCCAACACCACATCCGTCGAGTAACAATATCAATGCACGCATTTCTCTCCCGGTTTTATGTTCTTATACTCCGTCTTATATTATAGTATAAAAATTAACCGATGTCAAGGAAATTCTGTTCTTTCCTTCTGTTTCTAATCCTAAAAAACATGGATTCGAGCTCCCTTAAAAAAAGCCAGAGTCCATTTCCCCGTGGTTCGTTGAGAGGAGGGGATGAGTGCGGGGGACAAAAGGGAAGTTTCGAGAGTTCTAAGCTTCCATCCACATTACAAATCGTGTGTCTCCCGTCTGGAAGAACGATCTCGATTGGGACCGGAATGGTCTCTCCAAAGCTCATCGTGTTGCCGTCCACAATAGCGGACAGCTGCATGCTCTCCCTTTTTCTCCACCAGTCGTCTATTTCGTCCATATCGGTGAACCAGACACCCTCCTTTTCCCTTGCGTAATCGATGATCTCCTTAAGGGTGTCCAGATTTTTTGCCAGCACATCGGGATGTCCGTAGATTATAGTGGGTTCACCCATAAGGGAATTTCTATCTATAAGGGATGTGAAATAGTCCCTTACACCTTTCTTCGTGTGTCTCGACATAAAGAGTCTCTGCATACATATTGGATGGATAGGAATCTGTAAGATATTGGTTTTATGGTCGGGAAAGAAGGGAAGGTCGTCATATGAATATGAAAACTCCGATGAGTACGAGAATCCGAGTTCCCCCAAAATTTCGGAGAGTTTTTTATGCCAGATGCCGTAAGGGGCAGCAAAGCCCTTTGGCCTCACACCCTCATTTTCGACCAGTTTCTTTGCCATTTTTATGTTCTCATAATTTCTTTTTCTGTCCGGATAGACCGTATGCCTGTAACAGTGGATACCAAAACTGTGGTTACCATTGAGAATGTCATGCAGGTCGTTCTTTAAGACAAGGACATTCAGAAAAAAAGTTGCCCTGAATCCCATATTCTGTAGAGATTCCTGCAGGTTTAGCACCTCTCTCGCAGTCGAGAAATCTGTGTCTATCCTGAGAGCGAAAAGTGATTCTCCCTTAGGATAATACCACTTATGAACATAGGGAATTCCTTTCCTGCAGAATAATTGCCCGAGACAATCTATCGCGGTTCGCCGGACACCTCCGGTGCCAATGTATGACACAGCCTCATCAGGTGGTCTTCCATAGTCAGAATAAAAGGATTTTCTTTTTCTTTTAAAGGAGTAATAACCCGGGTCAAATGCGAGTGCGATTATGTAGCCCTGACCAATTTCACCCGAAAAGTAACCGAAGCTCCCTTTTTTTACTTGCCTTAACCTTCTTTTTATTTCTCCGTCAACATATTTTAATGTCGTAAGTACGAACCCTCCACTTTTCAGGAATTCCATAATTCCCGGGGTCTTTCTATCGACTATCCAGATATCACTTTTCGGGTCAATTGGAATACCTTCCTGTGAGAGGATTCTCATCCAACCAGATTTACCCTCGATGATATTTACAGCGAGTCTCATTGTTGTTAAGTAAGTAATTGGGTTAATTTGGTTTATTTAGCTTGAATTTAGTGTCAGTTCTGCGTATTATAGTAATCTTATATCTTGGTTTGACCCCTTTAATTTATGCGGATTTTTAGATATTTATAAAGAACTTTGATATCTTTTAAAATAGCTTTCCGAATCTGCCACTTTCGAATTTAAACGGAATTATCCTTAGCTCATTTTGCATAGGACTTAACTCATTCTTAATTCTCTGAACTTCTTTATAGGACATAAACATTCCAAACCTGATTCTATATTTGCCCTGTTCTACCTCGTCTGTCCAAAACAAGTCCTGGGAGAGATCCCCACCAAGTTTTATAGTATAATCGTCCCATAAAAAGAGATATTTATCTAACCAGAATTTTTCTACCTCTTCCAGTGTATCTTTTTCAAATCGCTCTATAAGCTCAAGCGAGTAGCCATCAAACAATATTACTGGCTTTATAACAGTTCCTAATGAGAAAAGGGTCAGGCTAATCTATAAAAGTCAAGTTTTTTCTTAATTTATTTTTACATCACTTCTGGCTTTATCTATATTTTCTCCTTTCAAGTTACAGTGAGTACTTTGCTTAACACCTAACGCTAATAACTCCAGGCCTTGTGCCTTGCGGTGCTTAATCCAGGTCGTTAAGCGAGGTGGGGGATCTCCACTCTCAACATCAAGGCCTTCTCAGATAAACTCTGAGAACCCTTCTGCCTGACCCCTCGGGACCCTCCCCCACCTGCTTAAGATACTCACTTTACGCCGCTCTCCTTAATATGGGATACTCTTCTGAATACTCCCTTTCATCTCTCGCCAGCGAATACATCAATCTTACAATCTTGCACGCTACTGCTATTAGTGCCTTCATCCTAAGTATCCCTCTGTCTATCAAACCTTTATAGAAATCGTGCAATGGCATTCCCTTCCTTGCTTGCTCTAATGCCGCAAAATAAAGATATTTCCGCATCATCCTGTTACCACGTTTCGTTATTTTCCTCCTCCCTTTATGCCGTCCGGAGCTCACCTCATACAAATTCAAACCCGCAAACTTCAATATCTTTCCCGCATCACCATAGTTCTTAAATCCTCCGGTTTCTCCTATCATCACTGCCGCAGTCACAAAACCAATTCCCTTTATGCTCACAAGACACCTTGCCTCAGGTATCTCAAGGGTTAACCCCTGAATCATCTTATCCAGAACCCGTATTCTATTCAGTACACCCTCTAGGTCATCTAATAGGTATTCTAAATGCTTCAGGAACCCCACAAGCCCTTCTTTCAGCCCTACAGAGCATTGAGCAGCCTCATAGAGTTTCTCAGCTCTCTTTCTGCCTAATTGCCCCCTGCTTACTCTTCTTATCTCTCTTTCAAGCCAGTCTATGCCTTTCGATATAACATCACAAGGTAATGGAACTGTCCTCAACAAGTAAATCGCTGTTTTGGCCTGCAAATTCTTAAAGATGTATAGAAACTCGGGGAAGATACTCCCAACTATCATGTGTAACTGGTTAATCTTTCGAGTCTTCTCAATTATTAGAGATTCTCTCAATCGGACGAATCTTCTGAGCTCAGCTACCTTGCCCTTGGGTATGACCACACACAAAAATTTACCTTGCCTCACAAGATCTGTTATTATCCGTGCATCTTTGGGGTCACTTTTCAGCGGACTATTATCCAGAAGCTCTTTGGATTTCTTTGTGTGAAGTGGATTCACTTGAACCACCACTATCCCTTTTTGTGATAGCCAATAGGCGAGAGGCTCCCAATAGTGACCAGTCGATTCAAGACCAACAATTATCTTCGTACAGCCAAATTCTCGCTGGTGCTTTCGTAGATATTCCAGGAACTTTTGATATCCGTATCCATCGTTACAGAACTTGATATGTTTGGGAAACCCCTTTACTCCAGAGGTTACTGTGCTCACGTGATTGAATTTACCTATGTCTACCCCGGCGACCAAAAATTCTTCCTTGACAAATCCGCCATCTTGTGTTATAATACAATTATGTCTCATACTGCCTCCTTCTGGTTAGGTGTTTAAATAATACAACTGTAACATTACACCATTATACCAGAAGTGAGGCATTTTGTCAACTACATTATAGCACTCTCAACTATTTGACTTTTTACTTGATAAATACAACATTTGTGATAGAATTATAGCAAGAACCCCAAAAATCGAATCCTCTGGTGGTCTGTATCATATCAAACGAGTAACGAAAGGCAGAAGGAGATTAAAGGTTTTTTAAGATGATCTTGATTACAAAAGAAATTTATGCAAATAATTGAACCCGACCCCAGGATATACTACTCTCGCCCTGTTAATCTCCAATGTGTGTGAACTCTACTCCAGTCAATTGCCTTTCGGGGGAAATCTCTTCTAACAGCCGTTTTACCGTTTCAAGATTTGCCCTATCAAAGGTTTCTCTCTCATTTGTTTCTTCCCTGTTCTCAACCTTTGGGTCGTAGGATAATATAATATTTCCTCCTGTTTCAAAAGCTGCCATACACCCCTTTTTCCCTGCCTTATCCCCAGCCAACTTTTTTTTGTCCCTCAATATCACAAATGTTCGGTACAGATGTCCAGACTTGGCAGAGATGATATTTTCTGTATGATCCTGTTCATTTAACCTGTGCCACGCTCCGATGATTCTATCTGCAGCAATCTCAATCTTTGTTTTATCTCGTCCCTCGACCGTCCAGACAGGAACATAATATTTTGGTTGTGAAATTCTTATGTCGTTACTGTTATATACAACATCCTTATCTTCAGTCTTTATCTCCTCAATCGGAAATTTCTCAGTAGTCACCTGTAGATGTTCGTGCTCTTCGATGGAAGCCCCCGCTAATCCATTAAATATCGACCTGAAATAACCATCCGTCTTGTCTACAAGATCATTTAATACATCGAGGATCCTTTTTCGATATTGTTGAGGCCGATGCTCTGCGCTCATTATTGTAAAATGATTGTTTGTTATATATGCAAAATTTGCCCCTGCATAATATTTATCACCAGCAAGATCAATTTCAAGCAATATCTCTCCGGGATGTTGCCTCTTAATATTATACTCACACAAAAAGCAAGGTTCTCCTTTTTTATCTGGATTAATCAATTTAGTTTTATCAACACCCTCTGCGATAACTTTTCGTTCTATAAGTAGTTGACGATTGTGTCTCAATTCCCGATCTGGATTCCACAGCAAACGAAAAGTAATACCGGTGTCAGGGTCAAAGAATCTTTTCTCTTCTTTCCCCTCGGGTCTTAGGGGATCGGCTAATACAAATCCACTATTAACTTGCTGACGGTATAAAGCAAGAAGTACATAAGCCAAGCCTACACGCTCTCTCAATATATATACATCTTTTAATATATCTTCTCGTCTTTCTGTGGGTGTCTCGATAATCTTCTCAAATAACAATTGATCTTCATCGAAAACACCAAACTTCCTGTGTAAATCTTCAATATACTTATTGTAGTTCATCTTTTCTTACTTCCGTAGGCAAATTGACTTTAACCTGTCTGCCCCCGCTGGGGAGGGGCAGGGAACAGGTAGATATGTGTTATGCGCAGCAAATGAAGTAAGCATAGTCGGTAAAGGGACACTTATTTTCTAAGCGCGGTATATGCTGGTTTTATTGCTGCTAACACGGCAATTACAGCATACCAATACCAATCTAAACTAAGCAACGGTTTCCAAAGTTTTGCTATCATTAGAAAACAACCAATAGCACTAATTTGTCCAAGCTTCAGATCAATCCAACTGCACTTCTTTACTTTCGAATCTGCCCAGGTTCTAAAGCTCATATTTTTTACACCTCCTTTCTATTTCCTTTCGAGGCTGTTTAGCTTTTATAGAT
>DFBT01000007.1 GCA_002366725.1 Caldifarciminota bacterium UBA3073 | reverse complement strand
GGACATTTTCATAGCTGACCCCAAACAGTCCTTTTTTTTCTTGACTTTACCCTGTTTTTGTGTTATAATACGCTCGGGGCGGCGTAGCTCAGTCGGCAGAGCAGGGGAATCATAATCCTCGTGTCGGGGGTTCAAGTCCCTCCGCCGCTATGCCTGGTCAATCATTCAAGTAAGCAGCGGTGGGGAGTCGTCCAACGGGCAGGACACAGGACTCTGGATCCTGGTATTGGGGTTCGAATCCCTGCTCCCCAGTTACCTGTCTACCTCAACATCTTCTCCTATAAATGAATAGAATATGGAAAGCAATAAGGGCTAATTTACCACTCAAGATCTCCGCCGGGGTTCTCGCTCTGCTCATATGGCTGTATGTCGTGCTGCAGAACGAGTATCAGATAAACCTCAAAGTTCCCCTCGTCTTCGAAACAAAAAATGACAGCAGCTTCGTGGCTGAGACCGCCTTAGAAAAGGAAGAGGTGGGATTAACCGTCAGGGGTAAGGGCGCTGACATCCTCAGACTGCGATTCTGGGGTAGACCTACAATAAACTACATCCTGGACACGGACAGGGGATGGATAAGAGTTACTATAGGAAAGAACAATATTTCTTTTCCCCCGTGGTCAGATGTTTCTGTGGTCTCTATAGAGTGTAAACCCTTTCTCGTCAGGGTCGATAAGATGGTGCAAAGGTACCTGACCGTTTTACCCGTGATTGAACCCGCCGTGATAGAGGCAAGGGCAGTGCCCGAATCTGTAAAGTGCAGCGGTGGAATAGAAATATTTAAGAATATAAAAAACATATACACAAAACCGGTCGCGGTTGATACAACACAATTACCCGCAAGGATGAAAGCATCTCTCGACCTTCCTCCCGACATAACCTGCGACCATACCTCTGTGATACTTTATTTTGGTCCGAATACTGGAGATTGAAAGACCCGTTTCTTCTCCTTGACCTTTTCTATCCCATGATGGTTCTCGGTATAGATACCTCCTGTGACGATACATCTGCGTCTGTTATGGAAAGTGGGAGGGTGCTTTCAAATGTGGTGTTTTCGCAGATCGAGCACTCGAAATATGGCGGTGTGGTCCCGGAGTTGGCATCGAGGGACCACATAAGAAATATACTCCCCGTGACCCGTGAGGCGCTGAGGGAGGCGGTTGTATCACTAAAGGACATAGATGGCATCGGCGTAACATATGGTCCCGGGTTGGTTGGTTCTCTCCTCATTGGAATGTCCTTTGCAAAGTCCGTCTCTCTGGCACTCGAGATTCCATTTGTGGGTGTAAACCACCTCGAGGCACACATATTTTCCCTCTTCATGGGGAGGAAAATAAACTTTCCCCTCATAGTTCTCATAGTCTCCGGGGGCCACACCGAATTGGTTCTCGTGGAAGGGGAGGGCGAATACAGAGTGCTTGGGAGCACACTCGACGATGCCTGCGGCGAGGCATTTGACAAAGTTGCGGGTATGCTTGGTTTTCCCTATCCCGGAGGTGGGGAGGTCGAAAAAATAGCAGAAAAAGGCGAGAGGGACGCCATAGACTTTCCGAGGGCGAAACTGAAAGGATACGATTTCAGTTTCAGTGGACTAAAGACCGCCGTCCTGTACCATATAAGAAAAAAACCTCCATCCGAGAAGGACATTCCCGATATCGCCGCATCTTTTCAGGAGGCGTGTGTAGATTCGCTTGTATTTCCGACACTTGCCCTCTCCGATAGACTGAATATAAGGACAATTGGCGTGTGCGGCGGTGTGGCGAGGAATAAAAGATTGAGAAAAAAATTGAACGAAAGGGCGAAAGGATGCAAGACATTTTTCCCCCCTCCACAGTTTTGCATGGACAATGGCGCAATGGTGGCGGGGTGTGCAGAATTTCATCTCGAAAGGGGCGAGTTCTCACCACTCACACTAAAGGTGAATCCATCATTAACATTGCCCACACAGTCTCCATAAAATTGCCCTTTGCTCATCCACAAAATTCCATCTCCATTAAATATGCGTGAAAATAAAATATTATCACCCCCATATTCGTTTACTAATATGAAGGTGATTAGAAACAAAGCCACTCCCCGACTTTGGTGGGGTGTGGCTAAATAAGGAGGTGATTGAAATGAGAGTTCTACTAACGGGAATATTGGTAGCCCTTTTAGCCGCAACCGCCTCCGGATACGATATATCCGTGGGGAGGTTGGGTTACATGGAGGGTAAAGTCTGGATATTAAAAGACGGGGCGATGAACTGGACAGATGGAACTCCAAATATGCTGATAGAAGAGGGCGATATAATAGAAACAGGAAGAAGGTCTCGCACAGAGATAGAACTGGGAATGGGAGCAACCCTCTGGATGAATGGAAATACGAGAACGGAGATCACACTGCTTTACTACAATGAGGCATCTATATCCATACCATTTGGATGCATCAGGGTTAAAAATATGCAGGACAATCGGCTTACGGTGGAAACGGAAAATGCCTCGGTATATATTGACGATGACGGCGATGCAAGGATAAAGGTTAAGCGAGATGGCAGGGTAGAGGTATATGTATTTGAGGGATATGCTACCGTTGAGACAGACGAGGACATCGTGAAGGTACAAAGCGGAGACGGGATATATATATCCCTTTCCGGGAGGATAAGGGAGAGATACCCCGACAGAATTGATAGTTTCGACAGGTTCTGTGAGTGTCGCGGGGAACGGTACAGAAGATCCTATGCTGATATAGGAATATTCATCGGTGCGTGCGACCTCGACTTCTACGGCACCTGGGTGACCATTCCCGCCTATGGATACGTCTGGAGACCGAGGGTCGTGATTGGATGGAGACCATTTCTCTGTGGATACTGGTTCTGGGACATATCATTCGGATGGGTATGGGTCTCTTACGAACCCTGGGGATTTCTACCCTATCACTACGGTCACTGGGCATGGTGTTCATCCTATGGATGGGTATGGGTTCCGGGACGGGTGTGGTCTCCCGCATGGGTAGTTTGGGTACACAATGGACCTTATATAGGATGGGCGGCAGCCGGTCCCGATGGTAAACCCGCATCCAACTCCTGGACATATGTCACACGGGAATCATTCTACAAAGAAACGAGCAAACGCCCGGTCAACTACAAGGAATGTCTTGTAAACCATCCAATTTACGATGTGAAGGACGACATTCCGAAGGAGAGATGGAAGGATATAAGACCCTCCGGCCCCCCCGAGCCCGCCGATGCGAGAATAGCTGTGGCTAACGAGAAGGTACATAATGGACAGAGGGCACCCGTGCCCCCTGTCGAGAGAAAAGCGGCCAAAAAATCCTCGCGCGAGACAAGAAAGATTGGAACACCCGTGAGGAATGACAGATCGGTTTTTCAAACTAAAAGAGAACTGTGTATAAAAACTAAAGGACTCGGGAGAGCCGATGTATCCACACCCAAAAAAAAGACCACAATCAAGGGCGTCAAACCGAGAGAGAAGAGGAACTTGCCAGTTACACCACCGAGGAAGAAAAAAGACGATGAGAAGATGATAATCAAGCCGAGGGGAAAAATTAACGACAAACCCCCGGCACGGAATGTGTCGGAAGAGCACAGAAATAATAAATCCAAAAGCCAAAAGTTCGAAAGAACGGTGACAAGCAGATAGGAAATGCTACCAATCCTCATTATATTGGCACTCGTCGGGGCAGAGTTCGAAGAGAATATACCGTATAGAAAGGGAGACACAAGTGCCGAGGTGGAGATAAAACTCTCCGGATGTAGGGTCACCATAAAAAGGGGGGACAGAAACACCATACTCTCCACCAGCATATCATACGATAAAGAACACATTCTCCCGGATATAGAATATAAGAGAAAAGACGGCATATGTAAGATAAGACTCTCTTCGAAGCAGAAAAAAAACTCGATGTTTGGAGAGGATTCAGCTGTTGTATATCTCACACCCCACATTCCGCTCTCACTTCGCATATACACATCCGCTGAAGGCAGAATAGACCTATCGGGTATCAAAATAGATGAGATAGAGCTAATTCTCGGTATGGGAAACACATTCTTATCTATTAAAAAGCCAAATCCCATAAGATGCAAAGAAATAAGGATATACGGCAATGCTGCAAGACTGAAGGCGGAGGGACTGGGCTATCTAAATTTCGATAGATTCTACTTCGACCTCAATGCGGGGATGGTAACGCTGGACATGGCGGGAACATACCACGGAAGGTCCGATGCGGAGATAAAGATGGGCATAGCGACGCTGACACTGATTCTTCCCCTCGATACGGGGGTCAGATTTAAAACCAACGGCGTTTTATACACCACCGTTGAAGGGTTCCAAAGAGAAGACAACTGGTATACCTCACCAGACTTCGGTAGAACGGACGGTGAACTGCTGATGCACATATATGGAGGGCTGGGAACACTGAGGGTAATGTATGAGAAATAAAAATATGCTCACGGGGATCGGGAATTTAGCTTTTTACATCCTTACCCTCAACCTCTGCGGTGCTACCGCAACACCGAGAACCGTGTCGCTCGTTCCGAGCGTGACGGAAATAATATACGCACTCGGCGGAGAGAATGCACTGCTCGGTATCGTTGACCCCGAAGGGTATCCAGAAGGCATCGATAAACCCATTGTGGGAAGATTCTCCTCTCCCAATTTCGAGAGAATATGTGCACTCTCGCCCGATATTGTATTTATTGAGAATGGAGAACAGGAGAGATTTCAGAGACCCCTTAAGAGTCTCGGCATCGAGGTTGCAACAGTTGCGCCGAAGAATATAGAGGAGATATTTGGTGCCATCATAGAGGTTGGGAAGATAATCGGCAGGGAAGATCACGCGCTCACACTTGTGGATTCATTGAAGAATGAGCTGGCGAAGACGAGGAAATTGGTGGATGGGGTGAAGGAGAGAAAAACCGTATTTTTTGAGCTTTCCGAAACTCCCCTCATAACCGTGGGGAAGGGAAGTTTCATAAACGAGTTGATAGAAGAGGCTGGGGGTATCAACATAACATCTGATATAGAATCTCCCTATCCCGTTGTCTCGCAGGAACTTGTAGTAAACAGAAATCCGGAAGTTATCATAATGGCGCACGAGAATGGCACAAATCCAAAATCGAGGATGGGATGGAAGAAAACGGAAGCGGTAAAAAATGATAGGATCGTAGAGGATGTGAATCTGAACCTTCTTTTAAGACCAGGGCCGAGGGTAATAGAGGCAATAAGAACACTGATATATGCCATCCACGGGCATCTTTGATACCCCTTGCCTTTCGCAACCAGGGGGTTGCTCCTATGCCCCACGCTCTATTTATCCCGTGAAATGCGAAGCAAATTTCACTGGGACGCCCTACGCCCCACTTCCCTCAGCCCAACAGCCTCTTCAGACTCACCCCGGGATAATGACGGATGATGTCGAGTGCATCTACCGTCGCCTTCAAGAAAGCTCTTACCCCCCTCTCCGAAAAGGGCAGGAGGATTTCCCTTAACTCCTCCACCCTCTTTTCGGTGACGGTGACTGCGGGAAAAGAGGCCCTGTATACATCCACAAGTTCATGGAACATCTCGACATATGCACTCTTCGGCAGTCTCTTCAGCGGTATAAACCCCACTCCCCTATCGAGGAGTTCGAGGATATCATCACTGTATATGGATGCAACCGTCGGTGTAAACGCGAGTACCAGAAATAAACCCGACGGCTTCCTGTACATATACGGTGTCATACAACTCCCGATTCCCCTGTGTATAATCCTCACATCACCGAGATCCTCGACGAGGGCACCCATTCTCTCATCCCTTAAAATCTTACCCTGAATATTATCGGGCAAACGGTTCAATGCCGTGTGGGCAAGTCCCCTCAGGAGATTTATCCCCTTCTCAACGGAGACGGTTCTCCACCACATATGAAACAGCGTCTCTGCCTCATCCACGAGTATAACAAGTCCCTTCTTTCCCAGTTTCCTCAGTGCCCACCCGAGAGAACTCAGGATATAACAATAATTATCAGCGGCGGTGGAAAAGGGAGGTAGTAACGGGAGTCCCCTCGTCTTTTTATGCCTCGATAACCACCATCTGGGCTTGGCCTCGCCCTCTATCCAGTCCCACAGCCCCTCGTCCACAACATCCACACCCTCAAAGGGAGAAAAGAACCTATTATCTTTGAGGATACCACTCCCGATAACCCACGATACGAAATCCCTGAATCCCTTTTCTCTGCCGTCTCTGTAAAGAAAAGATGATATAAGTTCCCTGTATACTCTCTTGGGTTTATACGGAGTAACATCAAATGGGTCCAGTGCAACCTTACATACGGCAAATCCCATATTCAACGCATAAAAATAAATATAATCGAGGAAGTGGGTCTTCCCCGCCCCATATTCTCCCTCTACTATCACACATCCCCCGCCATCTTCCCCCGCCCTCAGGAGGGCATTCTTCGCATACTCTATCTCTTCCTCCCTTCCATATGTGAAATTGAGAACACTCCCGTGCGGTACTATGCCGAGTTTGAATGATTCCAGCATCTCTCTCTTCTCGTAGTCGCCGATTCTCGGAGGGCTCTTTACAATCGGCGGATTAATTGCCCCCCTCCTCTCCATCGATAGCCTGGAGACTGGAATCCACACCGTTATCCCTATACGAAAGTTAACGAGGAGTTCCTGTCCGTTCCACCTCTCCCCCAGAACCTCACCCCTGCCGAAAAACGGATGGGTCACGGTCTCAATATTCCTCCCCGTCCGATATCTCTCTCTTGCCATCTTCTATTGATTTTATACTTCCCCTCACGAGCGCCTCTGCAAGTTTCTCATTCAAGATCTTGCCGGGGTCGCTTCTCAATGAATGCAAAGCCTGAATAAATGTCTTAATAAATATTCTACGGTATCCAATATCTCCGTATCTCTCTCCGTAACACACATCTGCAAGTACCTCTGCCGTACGCTTGATGGCGTAATCGCCAATATTTACATCATAGGCATTCTTGTACAATCTTCCCAATCTCTCCCCAACTGTCTTCAAAAAATCGGTGGGCTCCATGCCAAGCCGCTCGAGGTCTATCCTCACTCCGGATGGATTTACCGTGGAGAACATCCCCTCAAGTCGCTGTTTCAGCGCCTCATATACATCCCCGCGCTTATCGAGAAGTTGATACACATCCGGAATTGCGTAAAGCACCATAGAACTCGGAAATCTTGTATTACCGCACTCATCTACGAGCTGGCGAAGATTATCCAGCGCTCTCTTCTCTGCCCTCGACCCGGCTATTGATATCGACCGCTCCGCTTCATCAAACAGGAGAACGGTGCCCGAATATCCTATCAGTCTCGTGAATTGGAGAAGAGAACGAAGAAACCTGAATGCTGTCTGTTGGGTAAGGCTCTCAATTATACCGAATCTGGATAAGTTCTCCAGGGGTTCCCCGGCAAGCCACCTTGTGATGTCACTGAACTCCCCTTCGTCTCCCTCATCCAGTGCCAAGAAACTGTGCTTTATCCCGAGGAGGAAACTCGTGCTCTCAATTCCGGATAGTCCTTTGAGGTACTCGTCTCTCGCCTCTTTACCCCCGAGTTTCGCCGATACATCCGCATACCATACCCGTAAGAGCGCTTCAACACCCCTATCTGCGGGATTTACAAGACTCTCAAAAGAGGATGGAGGGCAGGTGAGACTCTGGACAATTCTCTTGTAGACGAGGTCGAGCCTGTCGAATGGGCATTCTACGGGTGAGAGTGGTACATAACTTACCAAATATCTACACTGCCATGCGAGGTCTCTAACGCAGTATAAAAAGTGGGTCTTCCCACCCCCATATGAGCCGACGACGAGTTTGAATGTGGACATCCCCATTTTGAGAATCGAGTCCATGTATTCGTTCTCGAGAACGGATAGATACGGCTCAAGCCCAACGGTAAATGAATCCAGACCAAACTCCGGGGGGGTCCCGGACTCACCCAGTCTGAATATAATCGCCTTCGCAATGTCCGGTTTTAAGGTCATACAAAAAATATCAAAACCCAGCCTCGCATAGCGGAGCTGGGCGGGGTATAAAAATAAAGGGTTTACCACAAAGGCACGAAGTTCACAAAATATCGGTAGGGGCGAACAGCCGTTCGCCCGTACAATCTAAAATCTTTGTGTTCTTGTCCATACGGATCCTTCGGAGTACCTTGGTGGTTATTTCAAAGTCAGGATTTGAAGAAGTCGAGAATACCTATCAATGTCTCCTTTAGCCTATCCCTTGGCACAACTGCATCCAGCATTCCGTGCTCCAGCAAGAACTCCGATGTTTGGAACCCCGGTGGGAGTTCCTCCCTCACCGTATCCCTTATAACCCTCGGTCCCGCAAATCCTATCAATGCGCCGGGCTCTGCTATAACTATATCTCCAAGCGACGCATAGGATGCCATAACACCCGCCGTCGTGGGATTTGTGAGTATACTTATATAGGGAATTCTCGCATCGGCAAGAAGATTGAGCGTCGCGGATGTTTTGGCCATCTGCATAAGCGATAGTATGCCCTCCTGCATCCTGGCGCCCCCCGATGCGCATACCACAATGAGGGGAATCTTCCTGTTCATCGCGTGGAGAATGGATAATTTCACCTTTTCCCCCACCACAGACCCCATGCTTCCACCCCGAAAGAAAAAATCCATACAGGATAAAACGACATTGTGGTTCCCAATCTCCGCCTCCCCACATATTATGGCATCCTTCAATCCCGTCTTCTTGTAATCTTTCTCGAGTTTCTCCTCATAGTCCCGAAACCCGAGCGAATTCACGGGGGAGAACTCCGAAAAGAGCTCGTTAAATTCATCGGTCAATATGGAAACATATCTCCTCGAGTCTATCTTAAAATGATACCCACACTTCTCACATATCCACAGCTTCTTCGCGAGTTCCTTCCTGTAAAGTATCTCGCCACATGAGTTGCATTTGATCCAGAGTCCATCTGGAATCTCTTTTTTTGCCTCTAATTTTGGTTTTTTTCGCCGAAAAAACATAATACCAGATTATACATTAACCACAGATGGACACAGATAAGCACAGATTATAAATTTAGACTCCTGTCTACCGATCCCTACGGATCCGTATGGATAGGTAGAGAAGACAACACCTGCCTGCGATAGGCAGGGACCGAAGACCACAGAGTAAAATGACGACTTACGATAATAATGTCTTACGAGTTTGGGCTTACGTCTCTGGTCTTTCATATCTTGTCCATACGGATCTTGAGATGATAATCTCGCCTGCCTGCCCATACGGGTCCGTAGGGACCGGTAGGCAGGTGTAATCTTGTCCATGCGGATCTTGAGATGGTTTCTTAACGCATATTCTGTGCCAATTCCGGTCAATAAAACCGATTTAACATCTCGAGGGATATAGTTATCGGCGGTGGGTTAGTATAAACTAATGCGGGCAGTCACATTTCTCGTATCTCAAAATTACGGTTTGGTTCTCTGTCACGAGTTTACCAGCACCCTTAACTCGATTACCCCCGCGGGGTTACGATCGGCAAGGGGTTTCCCATCTCCATCAAATCCAATTATACCGTACGCCCTCGCCACACTATCGCCGGGTGGGATATAATAACCATAGGCAAGTCCACCGGGCTTTCCCCTCACTTTGCTATTTCTTGAATTCTCGTGCGTCTCTTTTTGTTCGTCCCTGAACTCGTAGGTAAATATTACCACATCTCCTCCCATGATTGTGGTATCTCCCTCCGGCGAAATCACGATGTTTGGGAAACGTATCTCCTCCTTACTGAAGGGATTCACGATCTTTTCACCGAGTTCAGAAAGATATTCTTGTATCTGGGAAGCAGATATGGGGAAGGCACCCGTATTGCAGGCGGCGTAGTCCTCCACAGCAGCTTTCAATGTATACATATTACTGTAAACTGTATAATCATTTGTGTTTCTTTCTGCGGCGATATACTGCGGTTTACCAAGTAGATATACCAAAAAAACAACGAGTATAACTATCAGGATTCCCAAAAATGGAAATCTCCTCATACATCCCCCCTTTTTCAAAATCCCTGTATGATGAAAGTCTCAACCCTTATTTACACCCTTTCTTGGGAAAAAGCACGGTTACAGGTAATAGTATATCACAAAAAGAGTATTTTGTCAAGAAAAAAACTTGCATTTTTTTATAATTTGTGTTATAATATGGGAGTTCAATCTATTCAAAATTGAAATCTCCTTCGGATTTACAATATGCCATGAGGTTCGTGTATGTATAAATTCAAACAACTTTTAATCATCCTCCTGGTTCCCGTTTTCTGCACCTCTATGGAGATATATACCGGTGGGGGAGTACAAATCCCTCTTGGAGAAGTGGGCAATGAATTGCCCATAGGTAGTTATCTGGATCTTTCTGTTTACGGTGGAAAAAACATCAAACCCTCACTGGGAATGGGAGTTGTCTCACTTGGACTGCCACCATCGAATATCAATATATACCGCGCCACCGTGGGAATAAAATACGGGGTATTTGAACTGAAGACGGGGTACCATATCATCATCGTGAAACAGGGTGAGGGACGGGAGAGTGAAAACGGACTTGGACTTCTAACTGGAATTGTAATACCGTTGGGTAATGGAGGGGGATATGCAAATATCTTCTATACTTCGGTGCCTCAAGGGATCGGTATCGGTGTCACTTTTAATCCTCTTGGGCTGTGGGGAAAGTAACCTTCTACAACAGGTCGCCTCCGATTACTTCCCCGTGGACAGGAAATGCCTGTGGTATTATTCCTCGGACGGTGATACCATCGAGGTTTCCGGTGGCGAGGTACGACCGATAGCCTCAAGAGATGCTTGTGTTCTATATACGGGTGCGCGTGAGGAATATTTTTATAAGAGTGCCGGAGAAATAGATAGGCTATTTCTCAAGACCATAAATGCCGGGGATAAAGAGGATACCCTCTTCATATGGACTTACTATCTCCCGGGACATCTTCTAACCGGTGATGAGTGGAATGAAAACTATACGGTAAACGACACCGTATTCGGCAGCGAGGTCTCGTTCTCAGTTCATATCGTGGGCAAAATTGTCGAACGTTCGGATGACTGTTGTGCGGTTGAACGCACAACACATGTAAATTTCTCATCCCAACAATTTGGAAACGCGGACAGTACGGTTGAGTCTTATGAATGGTACAAAAAGGGTATAGGACTTTCCAGGGCAATTGTAAATGGCACAGAGTACAACCTCATAGATTACATTTTTTTAGACTGAAGACGAAAAAATGAACCCAAAATATGCATTAACCACGCCTGCCTGCCGGTAGGCAGGGATGAGCACAGATGTTCACAGATTATATAAGAGTCTTAAAGAATATGGGCACTCACCTTTTGGATGAAAAACCTTTAATTTCTGTCCATACGGATGCTGTGCATGGGTCCTTTATTTTAATCTCTCGTGCTAATTTCGTGTAATCTTGCCCATACGGATCTTGAGATGGTTTCTTAACGCATAATCTGGAATGAATTTAAAGGAAGAAGTAAAAACGATCTCGGAACTTGCAAACATAAGAATACTTGAAGATGAGATAGAGAAGCTTGCCGATGAATTCGGCGAGATTCTCAACTATATGGACAAAATCGGTACCATCCCCCTGCACGAAGTGGAGACAAGAAAGGGCGCTAAACACTATGCTCCTCTGAGAAAGGATGAACCACAAATCCATCGGCGTATACCTTTAAAGCCGTTGGAAGGAAAACTTTACAGGGTACCAAAGGTTATTTAGTGATGGAAAGACTTTGTGCGCTGAGCATTCCGGATATCCACCTTCTCCTCAAGAGGGGAGACATACGGGTACAAACATTATTGGACGAGGCGTACGAGAGGATAGAGCAAAACTCCCTCAATATCTTCGTAACCCTCTTTAAGGAAGACTCCTATAAAAGGGCAAAGGAAATACAGGGAAGGATAAAAAGGGAAAATGATATAGATATCCTGACGGGAATTCCCATTGCAGTCAAGGATAACATCTGCGTTGAGGGACACAATACAACCTGCGGCTCAAAGATGCTTCATAATTTTGTCTCTCCCTATTCGGCAACCGTTGTAAAGAGACTGGAGGATAGGGGTGCAATTATTATTGGAAAAACCAATCCCGATGAATTCGCAATGGGTTCCTCAACGGAGACATCGTTTTACGCCCCCACGAAAAACCCCCACAATAATGAGTATGTTCCGGGTGGTTCAAGTGGAGGTTCTGCCGCCGCAGTTGCCGCATTCGAAGCGGTCTCCGCGCTTGGTTCTGATACGGGTGGTTCTATAAGACAACCCGCCTCATTTTGCGGCGTATTTGGCTTGAAACCCACATACGGGAGGGTATCGAGATATGGGCTCGTGGCATTTGCGTCATCCCTCGATTGTATAGGACCCATCACACACAATGTGGGCGACTCCGCCATAGTAATGGAGGCAATAGCGGGATTTGACCCCATGGATTCCACATCGATCCCGGAAAATGTGGCTCGATATTACCGCGACTTGAACGGGGGTGCGGAGAATATAAAGATCGGTGTTGTAAGGGGAGAGTTGATGGATTGCATCGATGCAGATGTGAGGGATGTGATGGACGAGTTCACGGAGGGCATCAAATCTACCGGTATACAGTTGGAGGATGTCGATATTGCGGGATTTGATTTCTGTATTCCCGTATACTACATAATCGCGACATCCGAGGCATCTTCAAATCTCGCCCGATACGATGGCATCAGATACGGCTATAAAAACCCAGAGCTTAAAGCTCGTGACACAAATCTCAAGGAGATGTACGAAGTGAGAAGAAATGAGGGATTTGGCAAAGAGGTGAAACGCAGGATAATGCTTGGAACATTCAGTCTGCGTACTGGATACAAGGATAAGTACTACAACAAAGCCATAAAGGCGAGACAGAAAATAACTACATACTTTGAGGAGATACTGAAAAGGGTGGACGCAGTTCTTCTACCCACATCGCCCATACTGCCATTCAAAATAGGAGAAAAAATAAACGACCCCATCAGTATGTATCTATCCGATCTGTGTACCGTCTCCGTATCACTCGCCGGACTCCCCGCAATATCGATCCCCGCGGGATACAGGAAGGGGCTTCCGGTGGGGGTTCAACTCGTGGGGAGGAGATTGGAAGAGGAAACCCTGCTAAAAATTGCCCATTTTTTAGAGAAAACCGGACTGACGGGGCTCAATAAAAGATAAACATAATGTAGTTCTGGGCTTTTGTGGTTCTGCAAAAAGTTAAAAATTGGTAGTCGCAAGCTTTACAGGCTGTGCAAAAAGTCAAATAAGTAGTCTCAAAAGTTATGGCTACCGGCTCTAAAAGGTGTCATTGCGAGCCGAAGCCCTGAGCGTAGCGAAGGGGCTGCGAAGCAATCTAATTTCCGAGCATACGAACAAGACTTATCCCTACTTGGTAATTCCATAAAATGAGATTGCTTCGGGGGTTGCTTCGGCTTCGCCTCGCAATGACATCCCTCGCAATGACATGCGGAATTATAGTTTTTGCACAGCCTGTTTAGCTTGCGTGAATAAGATAAATCCTACGGAACTCTCGCAACTTATCCAAAGGATCCGTATGGAAAAGTTGCGGCTACCAGAATAGCCCGTTTAGCCCCGCATAGTCGGTGTCGACCAACTGCAAACCTATGATTCTTGAAACGAAGGAAATATGCAACAGGTTGAGAGACGATATCGTGGCATTAGCCGGTAGAAAAAGTCCATTGTTGTGCTGTGTTGGATTCTCAGAAGATGGGTCTACACTCTCGTACTTCAGGAGCATAGAAAGGGCAGCGAATAAGACGAAGATAAGGGTGAGAAAAGAAATTTTAAAGGACATATCCGTCCACGATACCGTTTCTTTCATGGAGACTCTTAACCGCGATGGGGATATAAACGGTATCGTCATTTCAAGACCGATACCTCTCCCCCTTCAGAAAGCGGGGATTAAGAATATCATAGACCCCGCGAAGGATGTGGACTGTATAACAGATGAGAACCTTGGCGGGCTCATCACCGGGAATGTATTATATACACCCCCGACTCCCGGTGCCGTAATGGAGATAATTAAGGAATTCAATATAGAAACTACCGGAAGAAATGTCGTCGTACTTGGCAGGAGTGATGTTGTGGGCAAACCCCTTGCACTGCTCCTCTTGCGGAAGGGTGTAGATGCCACTGTAACCGTGTGTCATTCGAAGACGAGATATCTCATATCTCTCACGAGGACCGCCGATATACTCATTACGGCGGTCGGCCGTCCACAGTTTTTAAAGTGCAATATGGTGAAGCCCGGTACGATCGTCATAGATGTCGGTATAAATGTGAAGGACGGGAGGGTTGTGGGAGATGTTGACTTTGAGGATGTAAAAAGGGTGGCGGGTATGATTACCCCCACACCGGGTGGAGTTGGACCTGTAACAACCCATATACTGCTCCTCAATGTCGCAAAGGCGGCTAAAAGAAAAGCAGACTGAAGACTACAAACCACAAACAGAAGACCACAGACAGAAGACCACAGACCGCGGATTACTGATTACCGATTACCTGTACTTCGTGCCTTCGTGGTTGTGTTTTTATTTGATTTTTGATATATTGGCGTATGCGTGTGTATTCGGTATCAGAACTCACGAGGGAGATCAAGAATTTGTTCGAAACTTCATTCCCTCCAGTATGGGTTGAGGGAGAGATTACAGACCTCCGCCCCGCGCGTTCTCAGCACATATACTTCTCCTTGAAGGACGAACACGCCATTCTCTCCTGTATCATATTTAAAAGTGACCAGGATATTACCTCCTCGCTCATCAAAAACGGGATGATGGCAAGGGTATACGGAGAGCTCAATCTCTATGAGAAAGGCGGTAGATACTCGCTCCTGGTAAGAAGACTGATTCCATTCGGCAGGGGCGACCTCCACATGAGATTTGAGCAACTCAAGAAGAAACTCGGAGAAGAGGGTCTGTTCGAATCATCAAGGAAAAGACCCATCCCGGCATTTCCGGAGAGGGTGGGAGTTATTACCGCCCTTCACGGAGCGGCAATAAGAGACCTCGTAAAGGTTGTCAGAAAGAGAATGAAATGGGTGGAACTCGTAGTGAGGGACACGAAAGTTCAGGGTGTTGGGGCAAAGGAGGATATAGCCCGGGCAATAAGAGATCTCAATGAATGGGGGTCGTGTGACCTGATAATCGTGACAAGGGGAGGCGGTTCCATAGAGGAATTATGGCCCTTCAACGAAGAAATCGTGGCAAGGGCTATATACGAATCAACAATTCCCGTGCTCTCGGCGGTTGGGCATGAAATAGATTACACGGTCTCCGACTTCGTGGCAGATGCGAGAGCTGCCACGCCGTCCGCAGCGGGAGAGAGTGTCGTCAGGGATTCTCGCGAGATACTATCAAACATAAATAACATGGAAAAACACATATACAATGCAGTTGCAGGAATGATCGACAACTTAAAGGAGAAACTACTTTCTCTTGAAAGGAGTTACGGACTCTCGAAACCCCGCAGTGTCATCTATGAACGGCAACAATGGGCAGATGAACTTGGAAGGCGACTCAACACCGTCATCCAGAATCTCATCCTGAATACCAATACCCTGCTTCTCTCATTGGGTTCATCAATAATGAGGGAGAGAAGTCACCTCATGGAAAGGACAGATACGAGGGTGAATAATCTCGACGAACTTATGAGAGAGAGGTTTCTACATACACTGTATAAAAAGAGAAAGCTGGTTGAACTGCTACAAAATCGTCTCTCAGACCTCTCACCCGTTTCGGTGCTCGAACGGGGATACAGCATATGCTTCAAACTCCCAGAGAAGAGGGTAATAAGTAGATCAGACTTGCTTTCCCGTGATGACAAGGTGATGATAAAATTTTCAAAGGGCAGTGCTGATGCAAAAATAGAGAAGGTAACGACCAATAGCAATTGACAATTTACGATTGACAATTGAAGATTGACAATTGAAGATTGACCAACAACCAATGACCATTTGTAAAAGGTTAAAGGAAAAAGGTTTTCTGTCTTATGTCTGACTTTAATTTTGATTTTTGATATTTGATATTTTATGGGGGGACTATGGGAGAGAGAAAATTTGAGGATGCGCTAAACCGTCTCGAGGAGATAGTAAAAAAACTCGAAGACGGGGATGTTTCCCTCGATGACGCACTTAAACTCTTCGGGGAAGGACAGGAACTTCTCGTATTCCTGCGTCAGAAATTGAATAAGGCGGAGACAAAGATAAAGGAACTCATAAAAACGGAAAAGGGATTCTCATTAAAAGATGTTGAAGAAACGGGAGAAACGGGGTAGCGTTCCCTGTGATAAAATTTAAAATTCAATACAAGGGGGAATATGCTTTCCAACATAAACTCACCCTTAGATATAAAGTCGTTATCGTATCGCGAACTGGACTCCCTTGCCTCCGAAATAAGGAAATTCATTATAGAGGTGGTTTCAAAGACGGGCGGGCATCTCGCTCCCAGCCTCGGGGCAGTCGAATTGACCCTCGCGGTCCACAAGGCATTTGAGGCACCGAGAGACAGAATAATATGGGATGTGGGACACCAGAGCTACGCACACAAGATAATCACGGGGAGGAGAGAGAGATTCCACACCTTGAGACAGTACAAAGGAATATCGGGTTTCCCGCGCCGCAATGAGAGTGAGTACGATGTATTCGGCACTGGGCACTCATCGACATCAATATCTGCCGGGCTTGGAATCGCCAGTGCGAGAGACCTTAAAAATGAGGATTTTGAAATTGTTTGTATTATTGGAGATGGCGCAATGACCGCCGGTATGGCGTACGAGGGCATAAATCAGACGGGATTTTTGAAGAAGAAGCTGATAGTGATTCTCAACGACAATCACATGTCCATATCCGAGAATGTGGGAGGTATGTCAAGATACCTCATGAAGATATCCACCGCCCCTTTATACAATGAATTGAAGGGGGATCTGTGGGAACTTCTCGGCAGGTTACCACCCAGCCTTTCTGGGCGGGCACGACTCGCCGCGAGAAAACTGAGAGAGGGCATCAAAAACCTCATGATACCCACTATACTCTTTGAAGAACTTGGATTAAGATACATAGGCCCATTGGACGGACACAATATCCCATCATTGGTGGAGGCGTTCGAATCCGTAAAGGAAATAGACGAACCCGTCCTGATACATGTATTAACCGAGAAGGGAAGGGGATACGAACCCGCCAGAAATAACCTGCCGTTATTCCACGGACTCGGGCCATTTGACATAGAATCGGGAGAACCCAAAAAAAAGCAGGGTCCTCCGACCTACACGCATGTATTTGGTAAGGCATTGTGCGAGTTCGCCGAGAAAAATGATAAGGTCGTCGCCATAACCGCCGCCATGCCAGAAGGCACGGGACTCTGCTATTTCAGAGATAGATTTAAGGAGAGGTTTTTCGATGTTGGCATAGCAGAGCAACACGCGGTTACCTTTGCCTCGGGTATGGCAGTTGAGGGATATATACCCGTGTGTGCCATATACTCCACATTCTTGCAGAGGGGTTTTGACCAGGTGATCCACGATGTGGCGCTCCAGAATATTCCCGTGGTCTTCTGCCTCGACCGAGCGGGTTTGGTTGGCGAAGATGGCCCAACACATCATGGAGCATTCGATATATCCTATCTCCGCGTGATTCCAAATATGGTTGTTATGAGTCCGAAAGACGAAAATGAACTCGTGGGCATGCTTTCTTTGGCGATAGGTCACAGAAAGGGTCCCATTGCTATCAGATATCCGAGGGGACAGGGAACGGGCTCCACGATAAAACCATCCAGAATCCACATCGGCAAGGGCGAGGTCTTAAGAGATGGCAGGGACGGATTTATACTCGCTATAGGGTCTATGGTATACCCCTCGATCAAGGCGAGTGATATGTTAAAGAAAAAGGGATTTGATGTGGGTGTATTCAACACAAGATTCGTCAAGCCCCTTGACGAAAATAGCATTCTGCAAATTGCACAAAGAACAAAAAATATAATAACCTGTGAAGAGAACGCCTTAAGTGGAGGTTTTGGCGGTGCCGTTGCAGAGTTTCTGGTAGACAAGCATGTGAATGTGAGTCTCCTCCGTCTTGGAATCCCCGACAGGTTCATAGAACACGGGGCAAGAGAGATTCTGCTCGAAAAGATAGGTCTTACGGACAAGGGTATAGCCAAGAGTATAGAGAGGTTCCTGAAAGTAGACGCTAATAAAGATAGTAATTAGGTAATTAGGTCATTGACCCAATGACCCCGGCAGTTCTGCTTCAAAAACATAAAGGAGAGTTGATGTCTCTCTTCACCCCTCAGGAACGGAGAATTATATACATACTTATTGGCATGATCGCCGTGGGCTCTTCAATATATTTCTACAAATTGAGGAATCCCTTCTTTGGCCCCGAACTCGACAGGGTTATTCTGGATATGAAATATCGAGAGGAAGGCATAGACAGTCTGATAAGGCTGTCTACCTCCCCATCAAAAACAGAACACAAGACTTCCTCAAAAAAGAAAGACGAAATACCCGTCGATGGGATAAATATTAATACCGCAAATAATGAAGAACTCATGCTGCTCCCGGGGATTGGGCCCGTTTATGCCGACAGAATAGTTAAATACAGAAAAGATAATGGTGGGTTCAAAGATATAGGAGAAATAAAGAACATAAAGGGAATAGGTGAGAAGAGATTTGAAGAGTTGAGGGACAAAATAAAGGTGGAGTGATGAGGTCGAATGAATTTCTCATACAGAAGGCAAAAGAGGCAAGGAAGTATGCGTATGCTCCTTATTCCGGGATCAAGATAGGAGCGGCAATATCCACTAAAGGTGGAAAAATATTCACCGGTTGCAATGTGGAAAATGCCTCGTTCGGACTAACCATATGTGCAGAGAGGGTGGCGATAGCAAAAGCCGTATCAGAGGGGAATTGCGACTTTGAACATCTCGTGCTCGTATCGGACGACTTCGTCTATCCCTGTGGCGCCTGCAGACAGGTCTTGAGTGAGTTTGTGGAGGATATGAGAATAACGCTCGTAAATGGTGGGGGAGAGACCAAAGATACGAACTTAAGGAAACTTCTTCCCTTTCCATTTTCTATCTCGCGGTCTTCACAGCAGCGCATCTCATGATAAAACCCATTAGATATCTCCTTTCGCTGCCCATGAAAAAACAGATCGTTGATGTGGGTGAGGTGGTGAAAAATGCAAGAAGTATTGCCGTGATATTCCCGGTGGATGAGGAGAATACGCCGAACTATGGAAGTAACATCGCAAAATTGGTGAGAGCCGAGTTTGCCGGGTGCAAGATATATGCAATCCTCAGCGAGGGTCGCAGCGCAATGGGTTTTGATGATATAACCTATCTCGTTCCCGGGTTCGCCATGCCCGGAAGAAAGTTCCTTACAACAAAAGAAATTTTGAGAAACCTCAATATTGACATATCGTTCGATCTCAATAAAGTGGTGGATGTAATCACCTATTTAGTCGGAGCCCATCTGAGAATAGGCACTATAGATTCTCCATTCCTCAATGTTGTAGTGAAGGGGGTGGAGGAAGATCCCCGCAAAATGTTCTCAATTATTGGCACCACCCTGCTTAATAGTGAGAGCGCTTAGGAGGTCACGAGCTTCGTCCTGCTTTTTCCGGGATAAATATTCGCATGACTTTGGCAGGGCAAAACCGAGATCAAGTATTTTAACACTACCGTTTTTTTTACGGAGGTGTATATGAGAGAGGGAAGAGGAGGACTGACAAATATCCTGACAGCTGGCACATACCTCAAGGGCAATCTGAAGGCAGACGGGGGGGTAAGGATAGACGGCATGGTTGAGGGTGAGATCACCGTCAGCGACACACTCGTACTCGGAAAGACGGGGGTCGTAAAGGGCACAATAAGAACGAAGGATGCACTGATAGGCGGAAAGGTAATCGGGCACATAAAGAGTAAAGGTAAGGTCGAACTAAAGACGGGCTCCGTTATCAACGGAGACATAATTTGCAAGAGACTCACCATAGAAGAGGGTGCTACCTTCGATGGATTCTGCAAAATGTCCGAGGAGAAACCGGGTATGGAGAGAAAGGAAACACCTGCCGCCAAGACGCAGGAAGCGATTAAATCTGTGTAATCCATGCCTGTCATACGACCTGTATAGGTCATACGACCCGTCCTCAGGTCACAGACTCGTTCGCAGAATCCTGTCCCTACGGATCTTGAGATGGACATGAGATCCGTATGGATATGGGCGGTAGGCAGGCATTGCTTGAAATCGGGAGGTGATGTTATGTGTTGGGGATTAAGGAACCGCCTGAGTCATATAATTAAAGAGGATGGTCACACCGTTATGCTCGCAGTTGACCATGGATATTTTCTCGGTCCCACGACTGGACTTGAGGTCCCCGGAAAAACGATTGAGCCACTTCTTCCCCACGCGGATTCACTGATGCTGACGAGGGGAGTATTGCGCACTTCGGTAGACCCCGTTGCCCCCATACCCATTGTACTGAGGGTATCTGGGGGTAACAGCATCATTGGTAAGGAACTATCCGACGAGGATATCACCGTTTCCTTTGAGGATGCCATCCGTCTAAATGTATCGGCAGTTGCTCTCTCGATCTATATAGGAAGTGAATATGAGCACCGAACCATTGTGAATCTTTCGAGACTCGTGGATGAGGGAGAAAAATACGGTATTCCCGTTCTCGCCGTTACAGCTGTGGGAAGGGAAATGGCGAGAGATGCAAAGTACCTCGGTCTATGTTGTCGTATCGCCGCCGAAATGGGTGCACATTTTGTCAAGACATATTACTGTGAGGATTTTGAGAAGGTCGTGGAAAGCTGTCCCGTTCCACTGGTGATCGCAGGGGGGAAGAAGATTCCAGAGAAAGACGCACTCAAGCTCGCATTTGATGTTGTGAACCATGGAGCGGTGGGAGTGGATATGGGAAGAAATATATTCCAGTCGGAGAATCCCGTTGCGATGATACGCGCGGTGCGGGCAATTGTGCACGAAAAAGCCTCGGTGGATGATGCTTACGAACTTTACAAGGGTTTCAAAAGGGAGTAAAATAGATAACCTGTCTTTCTCCCACGAAGGGCACAAAGAACACCGAAACCATTTAGAGGCAGAGAAATATAGATGGTCGGTTACCCTTCCCTACCCCGCCATGGGCGGGGAGGGTCCTGTTCCCGATCTGCAATCTAAAATCTCCTAATGCCCCGTTGGCAGTTCAATAAACTCCACCACGATTCCGAGTTTCTCATTGATATATTTACCCAGTGCCTTTACCCCGAGGGTTTCCGTTGCGTAGTGACCGGCAAATATACAGTTCATCTTCGATTCCTTTGCCGTCCAGTAGGCACTGTGGCGCGGCTCACCCGTCACAAAGGTGTCGACTCCCAATTGGATTGCCTCTTTAAGAAAACCTATCCCTCCCCCACTTATATATCCTATACTCTTTACCCCGTCACCCCCGAAGCTCCATACGATGGGCCGGGTGTTAAATCTTTTTTCAACCCTTCCTACGAGCTCCCCAAAAGAAATGGGCTCATCAAATATTATCTCTTTCCCTATATATATTCCACCTTCTCTACCAAACTCTCTTCCCTCTCGTCCGCCGAGCACTTTTACTGCCTGCGCATTATTGCCGAGTTCGGGATGTGCATCGAGGGGCAGGTGGACAGAATATAGAGCTATATCGTTATCCAGTAGAAATTTAATTCTCTCGTAAAGCGGTCCAGTGATTGGAAATGTTTTCTCTCTGTGCAAAAGACCGTGGTGAACGATAAGCAGGTTTGCCCCAATTGACTTCGTCTCTCTGAATGCGTCGAGCGAGGCATCTACGGCGAGGGCTATCTTTTCAATCTCACTTTTATTCTCAACGGTGAGACCGTTCAAGAGGACATCTTCTATCTCTCTTACCCGCAGGAGCTCATCCAAATGTTCCGCAAGCTCTCTCGATTTCATACCTTCCCCAACCTGTAATCTACAATCCAGAATCTAAAATCTGCAAAAGGAATTCAGTGTATAAGTTTTACCTCACCGGCAACATCGGTATATGAATTGAATGAGCGCGACATGGCGGGAATCTCCACCTTCCCCTCAATTGAGGCAGAATTTTTTTCATAAACTTTATAACCCTCCTTTATCGCAAAATATATTACACCCTCGGCTTTCCCCTTGCCTGTGAACTTTACCTCCATACCCTGTTGGGCTTTTTCCTGCTCGATATCGATCTGGGAACTGCAGGTTATCTTTGCACATCTCAATCCGTCCATTTCTTTAAATCCCTCGACTGTGCAGTGTTTCCTGGTCTGTTCTCCATCGCTTTCGTATTCGACATCCCATTTGCCACCCGGTTTTATCTCCCCACCACCAGACAGCAAATCAAGGTCTCGTTCGATACCCGAAATTATCCCCTCCACCTGTGCATTTACTTGCGGTGATAAGTCTTCGCTTATATCTCGATCGATCACCTTGGTTCCCCTTAAAGTTAGTGTTACCTTAACACCATTCAGTTCATCCAGTCCCGGAATGGGCATCGTCTGAGCACCAGTTTCAACGGTACCTTCCGCCTCTTCGTAGGTAACGGTGATCACCACCGTATCGCCGCTAACTTTGTCCACCCTTCTTTTGAGCTTATATCTTAGGAAAGTAATGGAGGTCTGGGTCATACCCTCGCCCATTTCAGTCGTCGAATTTATCGTCGACTTTGTCTCATAGCTTAACTCCCGACCTTCAACCCATTTGTACTTCAAGAACACTCCCGACTTGCCATACACTTTCCCGCCGATAACACAACCCAGGAGAACGATACCGATAATGAGACAGTATTTACGCATAAAACACCTCACTTATAATTTATTCCTTTAATATCACGAAACTACGCTCGGGCGAGACAAACTCGGTATGAGCATCCTCCAATCTACCATAATCTCCGGGTTCATATATCCCCTTTTTAAATCCCCATATAACTTTGTAGGAAAGAGCCCCCCCTTCATATTCAAAATCACACGATGAGAGCAACAGGTTGTTGTCTATGTGAAGAGAACCGGGAATGTAGGTGAGCTTGAGCCCGGCGGGTAATTCGATTTTGGTACTCAATTCGCTGATGCGGGGCGACAGTACAGTGAACGGGTATTTTCTGGATTCACACCCAAAATAACTCGATAATGGCACGAATCCAAATATATTCATTATCAAACTGAACCTATATTCATCGGGGAGTTTCACGAGATATTCGGGTGATGTGAACTCGAATTCGACACCCACGGGGCTTAAAACACTGTCAAGATCAGAAACTTTCCATGAAAGGGCCTTTGTTCCGGGCTTAATCCTCGCTGCAAATTCCTCGAACACCTGCTTGAGTTCCTTCGGATTCTTACCGCGCCAATACTTGCGTGCACAAGCGGCATCGACGCCCCTGAGCGTTCCCACTATTTTGCCCCGAAGGTTGCCATCTTCGGAAAGTGTTAGCTCTGCCTTGATTTCTGATTTGGATGGTGCTTTGTCCATCTGATAGAATACCGCCGTATCTTCTTTTACTATGAAACAGGTACCGCAACCACGATTAAATGGTAATGGGTAGATTTTTTTATCACCGTCGAGAATGCCGCTCACCCCCGAGACAGAGAGGCGTCCGGATGGGAAAACGGGGTCGAGAAATATGTATTCCCCGTTCGTGTCAACTGCTGCAACTATACCATCAAAATATATTGGCGTGGGTATATCCTCATCTATACCGCTTGAAGCAATATACGCGGGATATGCCTTCTTGCCTATGCTCCTCAACATTGCCACAAGTAGCGCAACTTTATCAAGTGGTGAACCATACCTATTTTTATATATATTTTTGGTATTCTTCGGTCTAAATCCGATATCGTCAAATCCCAGGGGTATATCGCGCCAATCCAGTGCGACCGATTCACAAATGCTCTTTATGTTACCGAGTTCTTTCGCCTTCTTTGCCAATTCACCTTTATGTTCGATGCTCTTCTCGAAATCATCGCGAAGCCAACTGCCGACATCATCCCACGAAGTGAATGTGGTGTATACCACCCTTTGTCCAACTGCCTCTATCGGCAACATCCATTCCTCATGACTTATACGGACAATCGAATCGGATGAAAATGTGTAAATAGTTTTTCCTTCTCCGAGAACACTATCCACCTTTACATCACCCACTATTTTATATTTTATTCTCAAGTCCCCGGGTAGTTCCAATACGAATACCTTGTGCATTATCGGTTCGTCTGAAGCGAATTTAATGGTTCCGAACAAGGCCTTCGTTTTATCCTTTGGCTTTTTTCTGGACTTTTCCGATGTATATTCAAGAAAATCGCCGGGCTCCACACCCCCAAATGCACATAACTTGATTCTCGCATTTGAATAGGCGGGTGCCATTGCTGCGCTGACGG
This sequence comes from Caldifarciminota bacterium UBA3073, assembly GCA_002366725.1. Classification (GTDB taxonomy): domain Bacteria; phylum Hydrothermota; class UBA3073; order UBA3073; family UBA3073; genus UBA3073. The sequence goes on along the minus strand of DFBT01000007.1, from coordinate 4,830 downwards.
TAGATAAATCACCTATACCTTCCTCTCTGGAAATCTCCACCGTATCACCGTCTTGCTTAATTGTATGTGTCTTGTCGAGCAAGAGCTCTACCTTCTCGTTATCCGCATCGTATCTCTGCATAAAATTACTGTGTTTGTCCCGCCCGCGCTTATCAAAAACACGCATAACAACATGACGGTAGGTCTGCCCGCTAAGATCGACCTTTACCAAAACACTTGTGCTGTCAAGCACATATATAGCAGAAGCACCGGGATAATCCCGCGCATCGGGTCGTGGTAATACTAAACTAAATATAACAAAAAGCCATAGCATAATCCCCCCGTAGTAAAATCAAAAATCACAACCTGAGTTGTTTCTGGAGCTAATCCAACAAAAGAAACTGCGTAAGACTTTGGAGTTAAGGCGTTAGCCTTTTATGGAGCACTATTGCATAGTGCTACCATTTATCTAAAATCCTGACGGATTAACTCCATTTGGGACAAGAAGACCTTCAGAAACCTGACTATCTTTAAGTAGGTTAGACACTTTTAAGTTTCAATTTTTTTTAACCAATATAATTTCTTTTTCACTGTATTTTCTAAACTGCTCCATCACTTCTTTCAACTCCTTATACACCTCTTGTGGAATACGGTGCTCTTTGAGTGTTACCTCGCCCACGGAAGTAATACGGTTTCCCTCAACCTTCTGTGAACCGGTGACTTTCATATATTTCCCGTCGTACTCGAACGGTTCTGGTAATAGCTTTACTTTCATATCCTCTGGAAAGAATAACTCACCCTCAGTACAATTCTTCAACGCAAATTGAAGTTCCAGCGGGTATTTACGCTCTTCGAGTGCCCAGGGATTACCACTTATGGTTGACATATTCGCCCTGCCAGTTCCACCTATACGCCATTCATCACCGATAACAGTGGGAAAATCCGGGATCGTAATGTAAATAGTTATATTCATCGGCGTTGAGAAATCCTCGGGGTCGCCCGAACAGATTGAATCAATAGTTGCTTTACCATAGGTAGACCTCATGGACTGCAATATCATTTGCTTGAATTGTTCCTTTGGTATGTATTTAAAAAGCTGGCGCAACGACATATCCATAACGCCTTTACCCCGCATAACCATGGTCTGTTTCAATTCGCGATTTCTACCAATTTTGCCCGTTGCCTTGACCTCCATTGTATTTGCATCTGATGGCTGTTTGGGTGTATAAAGTAACTGCTCACCGTCTTTGGTACAAACAAGTACGGGCTTGTTGCTCTCAAATGGCGTGAGCCACTCAACCGAGTACTCTGCCGTTGGATCGAGATACATCCATCCCGTGTCCGTACTTATCGCCACTATTGCGTGGTTTGCCTGGCTCAGTGCCGGTATTTCATCGACAAATTCCATCACCGGATTTGTGAGTACCATATAACTCTCATCAATTCCGGCGGCACGCAAAAGGCCGACCAACAGTGCCGCCTTATCGCGACAAACTCCGTATTTATTCCTGAGGGTAAAAGATACTGGCTGGGGTTCGAATCCACCGTGTTTACCAAGTATTTTCGTTTCCACATACCGCACCTTTTTATTCACATACTCGTACAACGCATTGAGTGTATTCTTAAACCTGATTTCATCTTTTATCAAATCCCGTACCGTTGATTTTACCGCACTATCTGCAACCAGCACCGGTTCACACATATTGTAGTACCATGTTGAGCCCTGTTCCCACGATGGTCGGGTCGTGATCACCAATTTCGTTACCACATCTGTTAGAGGCGGCATTGCCGGTTCCTTTATAATGGGTGCAACATCTTTTGCCTCCCAGGTGTATATCTTTCTATCTCTTGCATCTAACTCCCCATGCTGAAGCTTGCCTTGAACCACTTCGTATCTGGGCTGCATCTCCTCCGGTAGGCAAATTTGCAGATATTTTGTCTCAATCGGCTCCTCGCCTTCAAACAGATACCAGGAATCGAATAAGGAGTCAAATGCCGGACTGTGCTCGATGTATTCAACCTCGTATTCTACGCCGCTGCCCTTTTCAAGTTCGGGAAACACGATCTTAACCATCCGCAAATTGGGTATAAGAAACTGCGAACCCTTCCACGCCGGCATTGGCTTATCCGTTATATTCTCCATTGCAACGGGAATCAATTTGCCGTCGGGTGTAATGGTATGTGCATATTTCACGACAAGGGTGTCATAATTGTCAAGATAGCTGAAGGTTGCTTCACCGTACTTGTTTTTACCATAGGTGGTAAACACCTTTGCACAGCGATGGATGCGCTCACTTCCCGTACCGTCAAGATTCCACTTAACGAATGTCGAATCAAAAATCACCACCCCGTGGGATTCGGGATAATCCTCCCCGGATAGCTCAAAGAACGCATCGGGTGGGGTCATTTTCCTAAGCGCGCAGTTTAAGAATAAGCAAATGAATCCCCCCACTATTACATAAGGTAAGCATTTACGCATATTTACCTCCCGTTTAATTGACCACTAATACTGTAGTGCAAAAGCTTGTCCATATCCATCTCAAGATCCGTGCACGGCATCCGTATGGATATGGATACGGATCCGTAAGGACGGACTCCGTGAGCTTTTGCAAAAAAATGCCACCTATTATACCTTAGAAATAAATGAATGTCAAGAAAAAAATTGGACGCAGATTACCCATGATTTTTTTATTGCGGTTTTCAGGAGTAATGTCGTTGCGAGGAATGTCATTGCGAGGGATGTCATTNNAGCAACCTCCGAAGCAACCTCCGATGCAACCTCCAGCTGACACATACTCGAGACTATGACTTGTTGTATAGTTTCCTATGCAATCAAGGAAATTTTCAATAGAATTATGTCTTAATTAAATAACTACCAACATGCCCAGCACCTATACATAGATGCGGAGAAACATTTATCCCGAAGAAAGCGGAACAAAGATTTTATATTCCAGGTTTTTACTTGTATTTCTTCGTGTCTTTGTGCCTTAGTGGCGAGTTTTTTCTCGTCATCGATTGTAGTTTCCTTATCCTGTTTCTCACCTTTATCGCCTCCTCGAACTTCTCCTCTTCAGCGAGCTTTCGCATAAGCTTTATGAGCCTGTCGATCTCTTCCAAACCCTCTATACCTTCGTATTCTTCCCCTTGCTCTTTCGCAAATGCGTCCGCAACGGATGTGGTCTGGAGAATCTCCTTTCTTGTTTTGTAAATTGTCCTCGGTGTTATGTTATGTTTCACATTATAATCCAATTGTGCCTTTCTCCTCCTCTCGGTCTCCTTAATTGTCTTTTTCATGGAGTCTGTTATGTCATCCGCATACATTATCACTTCCCCATTCACATTTCTCGCCGCCCTTCCAGCGGTCTGGATGAGAGCCGTGTATGAACGAAGGAAACCCTCATTGTCGGCGTCCAGGACTGCAATAAGCGATACCTCCGGGAGATCAAGTCCCTCCCGCAGCAGATTTACACCAACGAGACAGTCAAATTCGGAGAGCCTCAAATCCCTCAGGATATCTACCCTCTCTATCGCACCTATCTCGGAGTGAATATACCTCACCCTTATATCTAGTCTGGCGAGGTAATCCGTCAATTCCTCCGCCATCCTCTTCGTCAGGGTTGTGACAAGCACCCTTTCTTTTCTATCCACCCTCTTTCTTATCTCCTCTATGAGGTCATCGATCTCACCCTTTTTGGGCTTCACGGTCATCTTGGGGTCGGGAATACCCGTTGGTCTTATAATCTGTTCCACAACCCGGGACGAATGCCGATACTCAAACTCTCTCGGTGTGGCAGAGGTGAAGATTATCTGGGGAACGAGTTCAAGAAATTCATCGAACACGAGTGGACGGTTATCGAGCGCCGATGGAAGCCTGAAGCCATATTCAACCAGTGTCTCCTTCCTTGAACGGTCAGCGTGATACATACCCACGAGCTGTGGTATCGAAACATGGGATTCATCTATTATACAGAGAAAGTCATCGGGAAAGAAGTCAAGAAGACAGGCGGGTCTTGAGCCGGAAGGTCTTCCCGAAAGATGGCGAGAGTAGTTCTCTATACCGGGACAGTATCCAACCTCTCGGAGTAGTTCTATGTCGTATCTCGTGCGGGTTTTTAGCCTCTGTGCCTCAAGGAGTTTACCCCTCTCCTCGAAATACTCGATTCTCGCCTCAAGTTCTATCTCTATATTCCTTATCGCCTCTTCGATCTTCGGTTTCGTCGTGACGAAGTGCCTTGCGGGATAAATATGAATCCATTCTCTATCCTCCTTTTTTTGAAAGGTGAGCGGGTCAACGAGAGACAAATTCTCTACCTTATCCCCAAAAAATTCAATTCTTATAGCATTTTCCTCGTATGCGGGGTGTATCTCCACCACATCACCCCTCACCCTGAATGTGCCCCTCAAAAAATCTACATCGTTTCTTTGATATTGGATGACCACAAGTCTCTTTAAAAGCCCCTTCCTCGTTAGTGTATCACCTCTTTTCAGCCTCAAAACGAGATTTTTGTAATCCTCGGGCGAACCGAGCCCGTATATACAGGATACGGAGGCGACAATTACAACATCTTCCCTCTCCACGAGCGCAGATGTCGCTCTCAGACGCAGTTTATCTATCTCATCATTTATGGACGCATCCTTTCCAATGTATGTATCTGTTGGCGGAAGGTATGCCTCGGGCTGGTAGTAGTCATAATAAGAGATAAAATACTCAACTGCATTACGGGGAAAGAACCCCGTGTATTCGCCGAATAACTGCGCGGCGAGGGTCTTGTTGTGGGAGATGACGATGGTCGGTTTATTTACCCTCGCTATGACATTTGCCATCGTGAATGTCTTACCGCAGCCGGTGAT
>DFBT01000120.1 GCA_002366725.1 Caldifarciminota bacterium UBA3073 | reverse complement strand
CTTGGCAGTTTCAAAGTGTTCTCGTAGATAGTTTTTAGTTCCAGAATCGATACCCCATACTGTTACATAAGGCGGATTTCCAACTACGAAGTCAAATCCATCCTTAAATTCACCCTCTTTGACCTTGATTTGTCTCGCTGTCTCTGCATCCTCAAACCACTCACTGTTGTACTCTTTGAATAGTTTGGGTCCTTCCTTCTTTGGAATTCGCAGGGAATCGGTCTCGAATACATTGAACCTACCCATTTCAAATTCTGAATTCTCTTTTTTCGCCTCTTTTATAAGGTCAATGACTTGAAAGAGAAGATTTGTCTCTGCAAGATGACAGGCAAAGGGATTGATTTCGAATCCATAAATGTTCTCTTGCACTTTATTTAAGATTGTTTCTGCACCAAAACCCCTTACATTCAGTCTCTGTATCAGAACATTTGCCGCCCTTACCAGAAATCCACCCGAACCACACGCCGGGTCAAGCAGTCTCTTCCCCTCTATATCAGCATCCTCTCTGTAACCAACTGCATCAAGAATGTAATTGATAACCTCTTCTGGCGTATAGAACTGACCCAGTCGCTTTCGTTCTTCACGGGGTATGTATCTCTCATAAAGTTTGCCCAGGATGTCTCTGTCTACCTGTTTGAAATTATAGGGGTTAAAGGTGAAAAGAACCCCCAGGAGGAGTTCGTTATTCGGCATATACCAGTCAAAAATATCTTCACGGAAAAGATGAGGGTAGGTCTTTTCCATCACTTTATAGGCATCTTTTACCATCTCATTATAATTCACTTCAGAAAAATGTGTAAACCCTTTGAATGTCATCCAGTCCTGAATACCACCGTTGGATATTCGTCTCTTTTCAATTATTCCTTTATCCTCACAAATACGCAGCAACAGAATTCGGTTGAAGAAGATATACATAGTTTCAAGTTGGAATGTCTCGGGTTCACGATTGGCCGATGAGATACTCTGCCATTTTTTGAACGATTGCACACACCTCCTGGGTAATTCGTATTGTCTGGATTCACTTTGATATATCGGACGCCCATTTCGTTCTCTATTTTTTCTCAACTCCTCATATTCTTCATTTTTGGATAAATAGAGTTCAAATTGATTTTTGACATTCATCTTCACCTGTTCCATTGAATTTATTAACTGCTCTAAAAACTTTGAGAAATGTGTCTCCTCTGCGATGCCGAACTCGGGTTCCTTATATAATTGCTCAGGGTCTATAATCTGTAATTCTTTCACGAGATATTTCAAGGTAAGTAATCTTTCCCAATCAACCGAGTCAAGACCCTCCATACCTTTAAGCACAAACTTTTTATATATCTCGTCAAACTTCAGCAAAACCAACCTATCTTTGGCTTTTCCACGTCCCCTGTTCCAGAAGGCATTGAAGACAATTCCATTGGTGAGAACTGCAATTTTAGAACTGAGTTCATCCGTGTAGTCAAAAAGTCGTTTTCTATGTTCTTCAAATTGCCTGTCGTCTGCTCCACTCGAAAGGGTTTCAATTACAATAACCGGGTTACCTGTTGCGTCAACTATTTGTGTATCCGGCTTGCCCGTTTCAATTATCTCTTCGGGAACGAAATCTTTCTGTTTATCATATCCAAGCACATCGGTGAAAAATGGTTTCACGATGTTGTCACGAATCAAAAACTCATCTCCCCTACTGCAAGTCTCCATATAAGAGAGATATTTCTTCCCCTTATACTGAAATCCCTCAAGTACAGACATAACTTTAAGGATAAAATCCGTATCGCTTTTCGTTCTAATCTGTTTCATAATTACGGGAAATTTTACAAGTTAACTTGAATCGCATATACTTTACTAATTATCGGCTCAAAAGTAAATATTGTCCCGAGCATTCCCACACTTCATGAAATGTGGAAGTGTTCATTTCTCACTTTTTGCCCAATATTGACAAGAATATTGATACGGGAATTCCAACGATGTTTCCTGTGCTAAAAAATGCGTCTTTGGTTAAGACAATTCCCCTTTTGAATACCCTTTTCAATGTCGTGTAATTTGCTGGGGTAATCCTGCTCTGATACTTCACCTCAACGGGTAGGAGTGAATTCCCCTTACGCACAAGAAAATCAATTTCATTGCCTCCATTAGAATACCAATAGAAGATATTTTGTAGATACGCCAAACCCTCTGATAACGTTTCTTCCTGAGTTCTTAGGAGATGAGAAAATACAGTGTTTTCCACCAGTCTACTAAAGAGAGACGGCTCTCTAAAAGTGGCGTGATTAACACCGTAAGAATTCGCAAATATGTGATAGATAAGAGGATCAATGAGATATACTTTTTTCTCCTTTTTTGGAGCAGATTTGTTCCTTGCAGTGTTCCAGAAGTAGAGAACAGACAGTATATAAGAATCAGCGAGGGTTTCTATGTATCCTCTTACCGTATGAAAAGAGCCGACATCCATCCCCTTCGCCAATCCCTGCCAGCTCCATCTTGACCCCATAAGTTCATAAATCCTTCTCATCGTTTGTCCCAATATGACTCTGCTCATTTTCATTTTTTCAATGTCGCTCACTATTACCGAAAACAGTGTATCATAGATCTCATCACTTACCTTCCCGTGTTCAAGAAAGGTATCTATGGCATGGGGAAATCCACCAACTCTTGAAAAATCCTCAAATGTCGATTGTATTTTGTGATAATATATTTTATATTCTCCGAGGTCTTGTTCTCTGAAATTAAGCATATCTTCAATATCCATCACAGGAAAGAGAACTTTGCCCATTTTTATATCCAGATAGTCCCTGAAGGAAAGGGGTAAAAGCACTTTATCCAGTTCCCTTCCTCCACCCCTTCGCCCCGGCATTCTCTCCGTACCCCTTTTAATATCAATAGCAGAAGAGCCCGTTAATATGAAGGTGGTGTTCTGTGCCGTCCCTATATCAATGAGATGTTTTATTGCCTTCTGCCAGTCTATAACAGAAGTAATCTCATCGAGAAATACAAAAGTCCTTTTAATTCCATCCTTTTCCGCAAAGTCCTTAAAAGTTCTATAAATATCTGCAATTTCTCTGTATGAATGCACGAAATCAAGAGAGTAATACAATATCGCTCGCGGAGAAATCCTCTCCCCATTTATCAATCTTCTTATAAGAAGCTTTTGAAGAGTAGTCTTGCCAACCTGTCTCGGACCACGAATTGTATATACCCTGGGATGGGTAAAATCTATCTGGTCAAAAATCCTGGGTATCCAGTTTAATTTACTCTTCTCAAACTCCAGTATCTTCCCATCCCTTTCTACAGCAGAATCATCATCCCACCACGGGTTTTGCTCCAAAAGCTCCCATTGTTCCATAATTTCCTCCTATTTGAGCAGTCTACTGCTCATACTCCCTCGTGTTTGAGCATAACACTGCTCAAATTATAACACATTTTTTGGGATTTGTCAAGGAAAAAAGAAATCGGACGCAGATTCACCCCGTTAAATAATGTAACGAGAAATATCAGAGCATTTTTGAAACAGTTCTATTTAACGGGGTAAACGCAGATTACCCATGATCTCTTTATTATTGTAGTTATCAAGAGTAACGTCATTGCGAGGGATGTCATTGCGAGGCGAAGCCGAAGCAACCCCCGAAGCAACCTCCAGCTGACACATACTCGAGACTATGACTTGTTGTATAGTTTCCTATGCAATCAAGGAAAAAATCAATACCTACCCTGACTACCGGTAGGCAGGCATTCCTCTTTCCTTTTTCCTTTCAATATCCATTACTTGAATACTTGAGCCTGACCCTGTGATGTACCCCATTACCCCATCACCCCAATACCCCATTACCCCAATCCTCACCTCTCTTCCACCTCTATCCTGTATGGCATAATATACAGGTATTCCGAGGAAAGAAGTGACTTGAGCGAGGA
>DFBT01000121.1:5810-26576 GCA_002366725.1 Caldifarciminota bacterium UBA3073 | reverse complement strand
GGATCCGTAGGGATCGGTAAACAGGTTGAGATGAAACTTGTTAAGATCCATACAAATGGCTCTAATGCGTCATAACACTTTGGGACATTCCCGAAAATTAAATGTTTTTCATCCAAAAGGTGAATGCCCATATTCTTTAAGCCTCTTATATAATCTGTGAACATCTGTGCTCATCCCTGCCTACCGGCAGGCAGGCGTGGTTAATGCATATTTTGGGATTATTTTTCTTGTTTATCTGCGTGCATCTGCGTTAATCCGCGTCCAAATTTCATATCAGAACCTGAAATCTGCCCAGACGCTCATGCCCACCGTTCTTGTATGCATGCGTGTCATACGGTCATTATCCTCCCTGAAGTCTATTTTTGCACCACCCGTAATATTCGATGCGAAGTTATAACTCATCCCGGGTGTTATTGTAAGTCTGTATCTATCCTTACTCTTGCTGTCCCTGGTAATATTTTCCCCTTCATCAAAGGTGTATTTTATATCGAGGTTTGTATTTAGATTACCCGCAAACTTCACATTGCTGAGGAAGGGAAGCTTCATTCCCGTCGGAGCGCTGAATGTATAGCTATTGGATGCGCCGATCTCAAAATGTCTGTCCTCTTTTTCGAAAAATGCATTACCACCGGTGTGTGTTTTTGTATATTTACTCGAAACGGAGGAGGAAATCCTCGATGAAATTCCCGATTTCCACCGCAGATTAAGAGAGGGAGTTAATGAGATATTCCGAGTCTCCCCGCTGGGTTCGTCGATCGCATAACCCTCGTAAGTCTCACATACCTTCAGATTCGCCGAGAGACTTAAACTCGAAAGCAGTTTTTTGAATCTCCAGAATTTTTCAAGAGAAGATAGACCAAACCGAATATCGGGGTAGGTTCTATTTTTACTCCATCTCTTGTTATCTATAGTTCCGCCCCAACTTTCACCCTCACGGTAAGCGAGGGAGAAATTCACAATACTCCATTTAAAGCCCGATGATATTGAGATATCGCCGGTGCTCTTCTCGCTGTCTTTCGCACTATTGATTTTGTCAACCCCCGCATCGGGGGAGAAACCGAATATGAAGTCCCTTTTCGCCCTTGCAAGGAGTGAGTACATACCGGCGGAACGCGACAATGAGTAAGAAAGGGTCGGATTTGTAAATAGCTTTGTGAATCCCCGTAAAAATCCGACCTTGTTCCCTATCTTCTGCAAATTGATCCCCAGGTCAATATCAACGGCATTTATATTGGTTGCATCCCTTACGGGCAGGGTATCTCCATCTACTACCTCAACCTTCTCTATGCTGTTATTCTCGGTGTATTTTGAGGTATATGAGAATTTTTGGGTGGTAAAATCCCATATATTGGGAGAAAAATTGAGGGCAAGATTCTCACTCCTCGAAACCTCCCTCGAGAAATTAATGTCATTTGAGGACAAGATACTATAACTACTTGTAATGGCATTTACGGGAGAATACGATATGCTCGCTCTGTCGGTGCGAACAATGGGATTTGGATTCTCCACGAGCACAATGGAATCTCTCGAGACCTTGTATCTTCTCGTCTCCGAACGTGAGTAGTTAGAACTTATACGGAAATTGTCGGGATAATACTTTACGCCCATCCCGAACAGTTTCAATTCGCCGAGTTCGGGACTGCATCCATAGCCCGTAGAGAGATTTATGTTTTTCACAGAGTCTATGCCTGTAGGTCTATAAGAAAAAGTCTCCCTGTAAGACGCATCTGCCGTGATGTTATCGAGTGTATAAGCAAGGAACTTATTTTCAGATCCTGTTTTCGAGAATCCGATAGTTATATTCCTCGGTTTTGTAACCGTTTTCTCTTTCTCACTTTCCTCATCTGAAAGCACAATGTCTGAATTCGTGGGATACATAGGCAGGACGGTCGTCTTGCTCATACCCCCATGTACCGGAACGGAAATACCCCACGACGAGGGAAGGAACTTCCCCAATCCCAGGCTGAAAGTGGTTTTGTAGGAATTTGAAAGACCACCTTCGGGATACAACTTGTCGGTAAATTTTCTAAAATATGGGTCCCGCCTGCTGTATGTAAGAGTCACATTCATTAAGTCGGCAAATTTGAGGGTGCTGTTTACACTCGCAGCGAGTCCGGTATTCTTCTCAACATCTAACAGCCTTATGTCATCCACCCAGACCTCTCCATCAACTCCCTCATCCGGTATAACACCTATTTCAACCATTTTTATGTTGGTCAAGGATGGATTACGCAGAACGAAACAACTGTCCCCGCCAGATAGGCCGTGTCCAAATAGAGAATCCTGTGGCAGGGTATCTCTTTCTCTCTTGAGATGTGTGAGGGAATCCAGTGGTATCCTTATATCTCTCCAATCTTCGGGTATACTCACCCTGTATTCATAGTACTTCAATGTATCTACCCCCACGCGGATAAAAAATTTCCCTTCGCCCGTCAGGTTGACCCCCTTCAGGTACAACGAAAGGGTATTATACTGAATGAACTTTTTTTCGCTTCCGTATACGGTATAAGCAGAGCCTTCCTCGCCATTGTGAAATATCATAGAGAGTGAACTCTCTTTCTCCTCTCTACCGTATGGGTCTCTCTCCGGTTCATACGGTGGGTCGTACGGAGGCACTCCTGTATTTTCCTGATTGTCCCTGAACGAGAGCTCGATCTCTCCCCTCTTCTCCCACCTATTGCCAACGACCTCTATGGTGGCAATATCCACTGTATCGGGTCCCTCTAACCATAATCTCGCATATCTCACAAACGACCACCTCGGGCTACCGGTCTCTTCCGCCTCCTGTAGGGGAAGACGATACAGTCTCCACCCGTTTTCTCCCTCTTGAACGAGGTGTTCATCCGACGAGAGGTCCATTCTGAAAGAGAAATAATCGGTCTTTTTATTCAGTGAGCCGTCTGTATCGAGGTCTTCCGTATCAAAACGGCCATTTTCCTCGGTTCCGTTTATCCTTGAGTAATTATCGGGATCATCTACGGAGTAATGATAATCGTCATTTCCATCGTCACCGGTTACATTATCTTCATCCTTTCCCATAACCCCGTCCAGTCCCGTATCCTCACCAAGTCCGATATCGAGTTTTCCATTGTGATTTGCATCCTCTGTGCGGGGAATGTCCGATTCGTTTCTCTTTATCTCACCCCATTTGTCTTTATACAGCTCTTCTTCGGGTATATTGGAACCGATATCCACATGTATTGTACCATCTCCCCTCGCCCACAACTCTAAAAATTCGGATTTCTCAAAATCCGCGCCATCCCTTGAGACGAGACTGAGCAGACTACCCCATTCACCTTTGCACTCAATCCGCAGTATACTCTGTTTTTCATTTTTTCTGTAATCGGGCAGGGATGGATATATATCTCCTCTTCTTATGCCATCCCTCGGATTATACCATCTGAGTGGCTCAAAATCATTAAGGCCCATACCAAGTGGCTTACTGCCGTAAACCCAATTTGTCCTGCCTATCCCTAAAGATGTGGATGTCCTCGTTCCCTCCATGTCGTCAATGTAAACCTTCCCCCTCGTATTCGGATTGGGCGCAGAAAAACCCATTTTAAAGCTTAAATTAAATGACGAAGGGGCATCGGTTTTCACGAATGGGACAAGGTTAACGAGATGTGTAAACAAAGATGGAACTGCCGAATAATTTCCGTCTATCTCACCGAGAACTATCTTTGTGGGCTCACTTCCAAGTTTTGGCCTCTTATCAAAGGAAGACGAAGAGTGATATATAAATGTGGAGCCGAATTTCAGGTTACCTCCCCTGTCATAATTCACCCTTGCCCCGAGTAGGTTCTTGGAGGCGGTCTGCATAAATGGCAGATGTTGATAATCTATAACTATTCTGGCATTTGGGTCTCTTATCACACCTTCCCTGAATGTGAGTTCACCAAAATCATAGTTCACATCGTAATCGACACCTCTCTTCAATAGCCTACCATCCATCGTAACCTTCTCACTGCCCTCGAGTACATTGAGTCCAAGTGAATATCTTTTCTGTATTCCCTTGTATTTCATCCATATATAGTATTTCCTGCCAATATCCGGGGTCAGGTTTCGAATCTGGTATATTGAGTCGGGGTCCGGGAGTTCTATAAACGGTTTCTCATATGGGAATATAACCATTCCAAGGTTAAAATCTACGAACTTTCTATCTATTGTACCGTCTGCCTTTGCCATGTCAAAATATTGAAGAAAGGTGGTATCTCCAGATACAAATTCCTCATCCTCTCCCTCTGCTTTCTCTTTGAATATCTTCATTTCGAAGGATTCGGGCGTTATATTTCCCACAGGAAGCGCATATATATTTTTCAATTCGTACTCCCACGAGGCATAACACGGATCTTTGTCATTTTTTCTCCTCTTAAGCATTCCAAGTAATACGCTGTCGGGATCGGATGTATTATCACCTATAGTATCCACAGTCCCGCCCGTGGTCTTGTATACGAGAACAAATCCAATTACCCTGGAATCAAAGTAGCCCCTCAAGTCTATTATCTTATCACTCCTGTTTAATACGAAGTCTTCTTTATCACCCTGCTCTAATAGTTTAAAAAAACCACCTACGGTGTCCGGTTCTCCCGCCTCTATGTTGTAGTCTATCGCCTCTCCCCAATAAATCCAATAATTATCTCCTTCAGTTTGATCAGCAGATCGGTACAATTTTATATCAATAATAGAATCAACCTCAACAACAGCACCATTCCCCAAAGTAACATGCCTCAAACTGAAGAACTTGTTCTTGATAAAATCCGTATCATACAGTTTTGCAGAATCCTCTATCGCCCCGCCAATAAAATTCTTTTGTTCAACCTCGCTTTCCTCTTTACTCGCTATAGCGGTGATGTCAAATGGACCAATCCCTGCAAGCATCTTTATCCCGAAGAGGCCTTTGTGGGCGGTGGGTGCTCCTATAATACCACCATACAGAGATATATCCGTGTTACCCGCGTTTATCTCCTTTATCACCTCATCCTCGTCACCCTTATATTGGAGCCTTATTGTATTTTTAATATCAAATTCGCGCTTGGAATCGTGGTCTATAAATACATGTATCTTCTGTCCTATCGTTCCCTCTAAATTCACCCGCAATTGCTGTTCCATCTCAAGTTGCGGCAGAAGGGACCTCTGGTATGTCTCAGTGTATACAGGATCTACCTCCTGTGTATTCGAGCCCCCGAATTCTATCCTCTCGTTGCCGGATATCTTCAGGGCTCCTCCCTCGCCGATTAATCCCGCTACGGGCGTCGGAAATTTTATCGGTATGTATATGGTGGGTATGAGTCCCTCTCCAACCTTCTGCCCTCCCGCCATCTCTTCCTTAACAGTACTGCTCCACATAGATTGTATGGCATTTCTCATTGAATGATCTATATATTCTTCGAGGGGAACTACTTCCATACCGAGGAATACACCATCTCTTACCTTAAGATATGTAATATATCTCCCACTCCAATCTATGTCCACGCGGGTAGAATAGAGAGACTCTCCCTTTAAGGTGAGAAAAGAGAGAAGTGAATAGAGAATAAGTGGAACCAAATTTCCTCCTCAGAGCCCCGATTAATTGAGTGAGTAGTCCTAATTTAAATGGGTTCACTTACACAAGTTCTAAAATACTCCGTGTTATCGGAAAAATCTACTCACCCAAAAATGGGCCCCATACCAGGTGTTTCCCGTTTACCTCCTTTGTTAATGCAAACCATATATGAGACTTTTTTTATTATATCACAAATTATCACGAATGTCAAGAAAAAAATCGGACGTCCTGCCTTTAGAGGTAAACGCTGATTAACCGTGATTTCTTTATCATTGTGGTTATCCGGAGTAATGTCATTGCGAGGGATGTCATTGCTCGCCCCGTTAGATGCAAAGCTATCTAACAGGGCGAGGCGAAGCCGAAGCAACCCCCGAAGCAACTCCCACCTGACACAAGGTTTATCATACTATTCCTCGAAAACTCAGACACAATGCAAGGACTTTTAATTAATATGCGTTACTCCCAGTATTTTGTCCGCAAGATAGGGCAAAAGAAGAGCTCGGGTGAATCTACCTTTACTTAAAGAGCCATCACTTTGACTGAGGCGTCTTTAACGAGGAAGAGACGATCCTAAAACAGAGACCAGCAGAAAGACCCAAAAGAGGGAGTAAATGGTCGCTGTCCCTATTTTAATATTTTTCTCTTGACTTTTTATCAATAATGTGGTAAAATGGAATACGATCGGGTTTTCTGTAACACATAGCCATATGGGGAATAGACCCGCAAAATTGTTCTGTGGTCTAATCGGGCACTCGTTTGATGCTGTCATAGAAGAACTTATAGAGAGATTTGGAAAAATAGACCAGAGGATGGGGTCCATTTCGTTCATCTATACCGATTATTACATAGATGAGATGGGAGAGAACCTTCTTCGGGACTGGGTAACATTTGAAAAATTGATAGATGAGGAAGATATTGGAAAGATAAAGAATATAACCTGTGGGATTGAGAGGAAACTCTCCCTGAGAGATAGAAGGACTGTAAATATAGACCCCGGTTATGTAAATCTGTCAAGGGTTATTCTGGCATCAACAAAGGACTACAGTCACAGAATATACATAAGCCAGGGTATATTTGCAGAGGTAACACTCATCTATAAACACAAAAATTTTACTCCGCTTCCCTGGACATATCCAGACTACAGAGACAATATAAAATTCTTTGAAAGAGTGAGGAAAAAACTCTACACCAATGTAAATATCAAAATGCAAAAAGGCCACAGATTAGAGTGATTGAAATGGATTTCACTGATTCCAAAATCTCTGTAATGCGGGACGCAGATAAACGCAGATTATTAAGATTTCCTTTAATCAGCCCAAATCTGTGTCTCTAATTCGTGTAATCAGTGGCTTTAATTTTGATACCTGCCTGCCGGTCCCTACGGACCCGTTGCACAGCATCCGAATGGAATGGGCAGGCAGGTTTGATTCTTAATATTTGCATTTTTTATGCTAATTCTCTATCTAATAGTCCTATCCATTCCAGTCATGGACTACGCCGAAGTTACGGCGGGAATGGAGGGGTTTGGAATAACTGTACTGGAGGGAAATAAACCCGATACATTCGGCGTTGAGATTATCGGGGTGAGGAAGAGAATAGCACCCGGACAGGATATAATTCTCGCGAGGCTGAAGGGCAAGAAAATAGAAGAAACCGGTATTATAGGTGGAATGAGTGGAAGTCCCGTGTATATTAATGGAAAACTCCTCGGTGCGGTGGCATATAACATGGGAGGAGCATTTTCAAAAGAGCCCATATGTGGAATAACTCCAATGGGAAGTATGTTCGATCCTCCGAAAACTGGCTTCTCCGATGTCCATATAAAGGAAGAGATTCCAATCCCCGTGAGTTTCTCGAATGTTTCCGATGCCGCTCTATCTCTATTTAAAGAGGAGATAGAAAAGATGGAATTGAAAGGTGGAGTATGGGGAAATGCCACTAAAATCCCCATCTCCAATTCCAAATTTCCAGTTACCGACTACCAATCATCCAATTATCAGTTCTTCCCCGGTTCTCCCATCGGGGTATCACTCGTTTCTGGAGACGCAAGGATCGGGGCAGTCGGAACCGTAACATGTGTGGATGGAGACAGGGTTTATGCATTCGGGCACAGGTTCTTAGGACTCGGTGCCGTAGAGCTCCCGATCACCACCGCCCACATACACACCGTTGCATCGTCTTACCTTGCTTCTTTCAAGATCGCGGAAATGGGAAATAATATCGGTTGCGTGGACATGGACGCCTTTACGGGTATCTCCGCAATAATTGGAAAATCTCCCCCTATGGTTGATATGACGGTGGAAAACGGCAATATTACCTACAGATACAAACTGGCAAAGGAAGAACGCTTATTCCCACTCCTCGTAAATCTCATGCTTGCAAGTTCTATATTTATGGATTACTCAATGGGCTATGTTACATACTCTGCGGTATTCAATATAGATGCGAAAGAGAGAGAAATCGGATTTTCCGATACCTACTCGGGAGAGGTTATGGATGCGGTAACTGCTATGGCGGGGGATATAAACTCGGTATTTGAGAATAACTATACAGGGTTAAATGTAAAATCTATAAACTTCAACCTGATTCCATCGTATACACTAAAGATGGCACAGATAAAGGATATACAGGGAGACTTGAGAAATGATACGCTCTTTCTGATCTGTACGGTAGAACCTTACAGGGGAAAACTCGCGAGGATCGAACAAAAAATACCAATAAGAAATTCCGACGGAAAGAAACCTTTGATGATAAGCGCTTCGGGATGTGATGGAATGAAGAAGCGTATGTGGGAGGAGATTAGAGACTTTGACGAATTCGTGAGCTATCTGGAGAACAGACCCAAAAGAACTTCTCTCGTCATCCAGGTTTCAAGTCAGGACGATGACTTCCTTCCACCATCTTACAGCAAATTCATTAAAAGGGAAAAAAGACCACTCTATGAAAAGGTAATTGAAACTGAATGGGTTATTTCGGGTGGGGCGTCCTACGAGATAGACAAGTAGACAGCTTGGAGTGCATCGACCATGTCGATGCATGCAATGACGCGGTCATTGCACTCCAAAAAAGCAGGTGATTGAGGTTCAACCCCGATCATATTCTTTAGATATAATTATCTCCGGTCTTATTACCCCCGCCCTTATCTGCGTTTTGCCGTTGAGATAGACATATCTTCCCTCAAGAGATTTAAAGAAGGAGAATCTCTCGTTGTCCATGGGTCTCTTTCCAAACCCGTCAAGTATCACTACGGTGATACCCCTGTCTACCTTTCCCGTTACTCCCGAGTAAACCTCGTCAGAAAAGAGCCCCTCCATATCTTTTGCCCTCACACTTCCAAATATTATTCCCCGGACACCCCCTTTCCTTATTTCTCGAATTTCGTCGTCAGAAAGTCCCCTCCTGCACACGAGAACCTTACCATCAAGGGATTCTTCTTCTGTTGTCAATCTCCCCCATCGCTCCCTGCCAAATCCTATCACTCCGTGTATGTAATAGCCAGAGAGTTCGATAGTCGCCCCATATTTTGGGATTATTTTTGAGACCGCGCCGGGTAGCATCGATAATACTTCCACCCTGTTGTGGGGTCTCTGCAGCTCAACCTCTCCCGTTTCTTCGTCTATACTCTTTATCTCGGCGAAAATTGGGGACACACACAATCTCTTGCTGAGTCCCGCCATCAGTGGAAGTTCGGCGATGGCACCGCCCTTCTCAACGAGTTCTCCCACCTTTTTCTTGATAAACCTTTTCGCCTCTTTTGGCTTCACCCCGAGGGCATCTGCCACATTCACTCTTCTGGGTGAGAGGTCCTCTACCCTTTCGCGGATGATGATATGTCCCGATGACGAGGAGATATGCTCTATAACACCGTCTACAGGTGATTTTCTACTCCTTCCCTCGATCTCAAGCATTGCCTTCCTCTTTGCCAGAATATCGCCCGTCTTGACCTCATCCCCCACCTTCTTCAACATATATTCCCTCACCTCTTTTGGCGAGATACCGAGGGGAGATGCAATATCCACGATAAATGGGCGGCGTATCAAATAGATTGCCCTGGCTATTGGTGTAGATGGTTCCACATTCTGCCCAAGTTCGATGAGAACCTCTCCCGGAAAGTGAAGAACTCGCTCTTTTCTTATGAGAGTGCTTTTCTCCATTCTAATAATTTTTTTGTCCTCAAGGACTTCTCCTCCGGAATTCTTATCGGTCTTCCCCTGCCGTCCAATACCGCATCTCCGTGAATCTCTATTTTCATGGTTTTCTTTCCCGGAAAAATAATCTCATACTCCCCATTGAGTCTCTTCTTTAAGATTTCTCCTCCACTTACCCGGATATCCTCATCACCCCTGATATGGAGAACGGTCTTTCCATATTCCACCTTACCCGGGGGTGCTATACAGGTTGCAAGGGGGATAAAGCAGAATCTCTCGAAAAGGTCCCACGCAGTATCCGGGTGGATTTGGTCGAGAGCACCGAGATGCGGAAGCATAAATCTATTGTCGAGCCCCATTTCAGTAATTCCCGTAGGCTGGAGACCATCGAGAAGAATGAGAAGGGCATCTTCCCTCTTTCTGGCATAGGAAAGTGCCCCTCCACTGCCGATGATAACCTCTATGGGCTTCATCTCGCTTCTACCAACTTTTGCCATAACATAGGGGATGCTTTTTTTGGGTCGAAGCGTTGAGGCAAACTTATCCACGAGATATGCCGCTCTCTTTGCCTCGGCGAAATTTTTGTGATAGCGAAATGCGAGCCTTATTGCCTCCCTTGCGAGTGCCTCTTCGATCATCATATCCACTTCGTCTTTTGGAATCTTTGTGGGGTCGAGCATCTTATTTGCCACCTCATCTTTGATATTATCTTCATCGATATCAGGGGGTATCCACCTCATCACATTTTCCACCCCCGCATTATGGAGCACATTTCCCATGGAATAACTCATCCCCAGATTGGCACTCACCGTTCTGTTGAACACCCTATTCACGCAACTGAATACATCGGTTGTGGCACCACCCAAATCCACGCAGAGGACATTCTTGTGCCAGTTTTTTGCGATATTCTTCACCATCCTGGACATCGCCCCGGGGGTGGGAAGAATGGGTGCACTCACGAGCTCCTTCAATTTTTCGTATCCCGGAGCTCTCTCCATCACATGCTCCATAAAGAGTTCGTGTATTTTCTCCCTCGCGGGTACGGGGTTTTCTATGTCTATCCTGGGGCGCACATTCTCTGTCATGTATACATCCAGAACTTTTCCAAGTGTACTCTGGATAAACTCTCTCGCATCTTTATTGCCAGCATAGACCAAGGGTATCTTCTCAACAAACCTTCCCTTTGGTTTCGCCATACTTATGATTTCTGCAATCCCCGTAACCGTGGATACCGCACCCCCCTCCTCTCCACCCGCAAAGAGAATCATATCTGGTCTCAGGTAATTTATTGCCCCGATCTTGTCATAGGGAGTTCTCCCATCATCTATGGCAAGAACATCCATAATGATTGCACCGGCTGACAGGGCAGCCCTCTCGGCACTGTCCGCCGTTATACGCCTCACGAGTCCCGCAACAAGCATCTGTAGACCCCCTCCCGCACTCGAGGTGGCAAGGAAGGGGATTATTATCTTATCCCCATCGAGAAATTTCCTCCCCGTCTTTTCTTCTATCCCCCGGATGGCATTTCTGACGCCGATCATCACATCCTCAGCAGGTTTTTCAACGGTTGTCTTTGCATATTGGGTAACGAAGAGATCATCCTCAACAAAGTGTGCCTTTGTAAAGGTACTTCCCACATCAATAATTATGATATATTTTGGCTTCATCAGACAAAAGACTACAGACCTAAGACCAGGTACCAATTGACCAATCAACCAATCAACCAATTAACTAATCAACCAATCAACTTCTTCCCCATATACGGCACGAGTTTTTCGGGAATTCTCACGGAACCGTTTCTCTGTTCATAGTTCTCGAGGAGTGCGATAAAGAGCCTGGGAAGTGCCACACCGGATGCATTGAGTGTGTGGACATAACCCGACTTACCGCCGCCCTTAAATCTTATCTTTGCCCTTCTCGCCTGGAAATCCTCAAAATTGCTCACAGATGATACCTCAAGCCATCTTTTCAAGACGGGCGCCCAGACCTCTATATCGTATGTCTTTGCCGAGGCAAAGCTCATATCATTTATGGGGAGCAACCTCACCCTGTAAGGGATGCAAAGTAGTCGCAGGATCATCTCTGCGTCTTCAAGGAGTGTTTCAAGCTCATCGTATGAATCTTCTGGCAGAGTAAACTTAACGAGTTCGACCTTGTTGAATTGATGCACCCTTACAAGTCCTTTTGTGTCTTTTCCATAGCTTCCCGCCTCTCTCCTGAAACTGGCGGCATAACCGACATACTTTATGGGAAGTTTCTCTTTTGGTATTGTCTCATCCTTGTGAAGGTTTGTTATGGGCACCTCTGCGGTCGGATTCAAAAAAAGATCATCCTTCTCGATCCTGTACATATCATACTCAAGTTTTGGGAGTTGTCCCGTACCGAACATGGATTCTCTGTTTGCCAGAAACGGTGTGAACACCTCTGTATACCCCCGGGAGGTGTGCGTATCGAGCATAAAGTTTATCAGGGAGCGCACAAGCCTCGCGCCATCTCCCCTGTATGCGGGGAAACTTGTGGATGCCACCTTAACACCCCTTTTTAAATCAAGTATTGACAGGGCATCAGCGAGGTCAAGATAAGAAAGGGGTTCAAAATCAAAGTCTCTTTTTTCTCCCCGCTCTCTCACTATTATCTTATCTCCCTCAACTGGAACGGAAGGATGCGGTATATTTGGAATTCGTACGAGGACCTCATTGAGATTTTTTTCTAACTCTGAAAGTCTCTCGTCAATTTTCTTGACCTCCTTGGCCAATCTCTTTGCCTTCTTCTCCTCGGCATCCGTATTCTTACCTTCTCTTTTAAGTTCGCCAATCCTGCGTGATATTGCCTTTCTTTCCCGCCTTTTCTCGTCCCTCTCTTTTATGAGTGTTCTTCGCTCACCATCCAATGAAGAAAAACTCGACATATCCACATCTTCACCCTTATTTCTTATCGCCTCTTTCACAAGTTCTATGTTATCCCTTATGAATGCAATATCAAGCATAGTCCCCCCAAAAAGAAATGTAAAAATGTACATCAGCCATTGATTTCACTGATTACACTGAATCTTTAAAAATCTGTGTAATCCCTGCCTGTCATACGACCTGTATAGGTCATACGACCCATATGGGGCGGTAGATAAGCCTTTGGAATTAAGGCGCCTGCCTGCCGGTAGGCAGGTCAGCCTTTGGAATTAAGGCGCCTGCCTGCCGGTAGGCAGGTAAGCCTTTTATATAAAATCCTTACGCCTGCCTGCCGGTAGGCAGGGATTAACTCCAATCTACCTGTCCATACGGCCCTACGGCTCGTATGAGATGCTGTGCAACGGATTAACTTCCAACTTGCTGCACGGTTGTCTTTGCACAACCACTAAAGGTTGCGACTACCAGAGGTTGCGACTACCGCTTTTTTGACTTTTTGCACAACCGCTAAAGACTTGACACCGGATCTATCTCATCAATACGAGTTTCTTGCTCACCTTCTCTTTTCCCGTTTTCACACTCAGAAAATATACACCGTTTGGAAGGTCATTACCCATCTTGTCTCTACCGTCCCACTCCGCATCGAAGAGCCCGGAAGTGTAATTTCCACTGAATATGGTCTTGACCTTCTCACCGAGTATATTATATATCTCAACCCTCACCTCTGTGCTTGCCTCCACCCCAAAGCGGATGTTCATCCTGCCGGCAAACGGGTTGGGATACACCTCTATCAAGCCCACGAGGGGAACAACCTCCTCCCTACCCTGCTGAAAAGGCCTGCTGGATATGGCAATCAGAAAGGCTTCTCCACTCTGAGCCTGCGTTCCCGCAATGACATCCGGATATCCATCTCCGTTTAAATCCGGCACACCTCTCACAGAAAAGACGAGTCTCCTCGCATCATGTTGCCATACAAGGTCTCCCGAGCCTCCGCTTATACAAAACACGGAATTTGTGGTCTGGCTGCCGGCGAGCACATCCCATCTCCCATCATCGTCGATATCCGGTATCGCATCCACACTCCACACATTTCCTCCCGCCGGATATGTCCAGTGTACACCACCATCCTCTGCAGAGAGAAGATAAAGTGTGGAAGCGGTTACTATCCCCGCAACAATTCCATCCACACCGTCGCCCAGGGCATTTGGAACCCTCGCAATCTTCACAACCCAGCCGCCGACCATAGTTGACCAGAGCGAATCGCCATTCGCACCGGATAGACATATTACCTTTCCACCCCAGGTCCCCGCGACCACATCGTCTATATCATCACCGTCAATATCGGGTATGGTGATGACAGTCTGAACATCGGCACCCGCATCGTAGAACCAGAGTTGTGCGCCCGATGACCCGTTAACGCAGTATATGTGCTTATCGCGATTGTTGCCATAGGCGCCACAGACGGCATCCGGTATGCCATCATCGTTAACATCATCTATATATGTAACATCCCCGGCAGCATCCTGCAACTGAAAACGCCAGATAATAACTCCGTTGGTCCCATCGAAACAGTACATACTTCTCGGACCAGCGGTGCCCGCATCGTGTCCACCCACCCCCGCGAGGACATCATCTACACCATCACCGTTCACATCCGGTATTCCATTTACAGCGTAAACCCATCCACCCTGACTGTCAAAATCGTGGGAATCGTAGCTCCAGATGGTATCACCACTCACGGCGTCTATGGCATAACAAGATCTATCGCCCCACGCCGTGCCGAGCAGTATGTCGTTTATACCATCGCCGTTTAAATCACCACCCGTCCTGAGACAATTATCGCCCCATCCACCGGTGAACGATTCGTCTCCCACCTCCCATATCAGGGCGCCATTTACATCGCTATTTCCGAAGAAAAGATACAGATGCGGGTTACCATAACTAAAGGTTCCGTAAGATTCCGCTGCGATCTCTGAAATTCCGTCCCCGTTTATATCGTCCATCGCCGAGACACACACGACATTTGATACAAATGTATGGGAAAATATCCTCTCGCCGCCAATATACGACCGCTCAATACCATCGCCTGAAAGATAAAGACCGTGGGAACCCGTGGGGTCGTTGCTGTATACGGCAAGGGTTTCTTCATAAGATGTTAACCACTGCGGCGAGAAGTACATTCTGAAGACGAGTGTATCGAGGGAGTTCACTATCACGGGAAAGTCGAGACCGTATGTATAGAATACGGGATCTTCTTCCACACTGTCTATTACAAGTGGAGAAGACCCGCGATTCAGAATATTTATCTCCCACATAGAAATACCCGAAATCCTTATCTCGCCGTAATCACATATGCTGTCACTTAAAACGAGTACCGCCCCCGGATATAATCCGAAACCATGCAAATCCACGATGAACTGACCCTCATCGGGGTCGTTGCTGAAAATGCTCAACTCGCCCCCTATCTCACCGAACACCACTGGTGTGAATGTGATCGTAACGGTGGTATCAGAGGACGGGGTGAGGGTAAACGGGTATGACAGTTCTGAGATGGTGAATTGAGCATCAGAAATAGAAACACTATCAATGACGAGGTCTGCATCGCCCACATTATAGATAGTGAGCTCCCACTGCTCGGGCGAACCTATAACGACCTCACCAAAGTCGTGCGAGTTTGAGGAAAGGGAGATATCGGGAGTTCCAGCCCCCAGGACATCTATCTGGTACAAAAGATATGCTTTGGGACCTGTGCCAGTAACCCAGAGATACTGTCCATCCCAGGCTGCTCCCCTCGGGCTGCTTCCCGGAGCCTCAAAACTATCGAGGACCGCCCCTGTGTTTGGGTCCAATTTGAATACATACCCATCATCGGGTGTATCCTGCCCGTCATCGGTCACCCATAGGTTTTCACCATCCCAGGCGAGACCCCAGGGCTGGGGGTGTGGAGAGGGAATGGATGGCGTAATTGTATCACCTGTCACAGGGTCCATTTTGTGTATCCTTGCATTGTCATTCGGGTAATAGTTTGCCACGCGCACATAATTCCCATCATATGTGAGACCCGCCATATAATTGAAAGGGATCGAAAAGGAATCGAGAACAGTGCCCGTTGTACTCATCTTATATATCCTTCTAACATTGTAACTCGAGTTTAAAACCCAGAGATTCTCTCCGTCATATCCGAGCCCATAACATCCATAGCTGTTACCCGGACACGGTATACTGTCCAATCGCTCACCGTCATCGGGATCGATTTTATATATCAACTTTTCAACCCCACCTCCGTATACACTACACCACAGATACTCACCATCCCAGGCGAGCCCAGAGGCATTGCTCGGTCCGGGAATCGTGTGAACCACGCTCTGTGAGTATAGACCCACAGATATGAGTATTCCTAAAAACACAAACCCGCGCATATAACCTCCTTTTAGATATGTGCTGTTAACTTTCATTTGCATCATTACCGGAGTGATAGGCATCCTGCCTGTCACCTTCGAGCTCTTTTAATTTCCTTCTTCTACCCCTCAGCGATATTATACCTACAACCAAAAATACCACGAGGATTATTATCCATAAAAACCAATTGGTGGATAAAAAGTAAGCCCAGTTATATGTCTTCTTTGCCCAAGCCCCCCATTCCCTTGTAAACTCGCCGTAGGTTATGGCAAGAGCGGAGAACACCGCCCCGTCAAAATTCTCCTCTCTCAAATTCCTTATGATGTCTCTTAATGCCTCTCTGCCGAAATTTTTTATGATATACGCAACGGCAGAGAAACTCTCCGTGTAAGCGAGTTCTGCCCTTCTCGCATCTGATGGAAATGTATGTTCAAGAGAGGATAGAGGTATAAGTGAATTCGTGAAATTCGCAATTGCGAGAACTCTCTCCCTGCCAAACCTCCATTCCTGCGAGCAATACATCGCAATTCCCTCGTTGAACCATCTCGGTAATGCATATCCCCCCGCGGCACCGCCAAGAACAATATGGGCAAGCTCGTGTTTCGTTATGCTCTTTACATCTATATTACTTTTTACAACCCGCGGTGAGTATATGATTATAAGGCTGTTCTCTGCATCGGCAAACCCAACCCCCCAGTCGGGAAAACCCTCCTCCGTCAGACTTTGAAACTCCTTCACATCGGATATGAGTTTTATGCGAATATCCTTCTTATAGACATACCCAATGAAATCCGAAATCTCCGGGAGTGCCTCTCGTGCGGTCCCGAGTATCTCCATTGCCAAATCTCTGTCTATCTCATCGTACTCTATGGAGAGGTTACCTGAGTTCTGTACGACGAGAAAGAGAAGCGATAAAAATAACATATCACTCGGTCAAAAGTGACCTGAAATACGCCCTTATCAACCTTTCGTATTGCCTTGGGTACTGCTCCTTCAGCGCTTCCAGGACATCCCTCTGACTTACTCCCCTTTTTGTCTCCAGGACGAGACTGTCTGGCGCTACAATATCAGAAAATTCTCTACCGGGTTTTGAAATCCTTCTCACGCTCTCCCTCTCTTTGTATATGGACTTCTGGGCTGTAAGGAGATACTTCAAGAGTTTTGTCTGTCTTTTCAATATCTCTTCGGTTACACCGTACTTCTCTATATCCGAGGCGACAGATTCCATATCATTTGCCACTCCCTCGAGATCTCCGAGCACCCTTCCTTCTGTTCCCTTTGCCATTTCCCTCAAAGACCTGGCAAGTTCTGCCTGCCTTCTTGCAAGTTCTGCTAGTTCAGACTGGGAATTCTGTCCTCCCATACCCATTGGGAAGAGACTTTGCGCAAGCTGATTCAAGCCAATTTGTGCCTGTGCCATCTGCGCAAGACTCTGAAAGAACTGCGCCAGTGACGGTGTCCCTCCCGCCATTCCCTTCATCCCATCTTCGAGGGCAAACAGCTCAAATGCAACGGCGTTTAGAAGCTCCATGGAGCGGCTGCCAGACCGGAGAGCACCCTTCATATCACCGTGCCCCGCCCGCTTACTCCCCTTTTTTGCCTCGCTCAGGGCAGATTCAAGGAGACGAGTTGTCCCCTCTCCTTTGCTGCACCGAAGGGATGAGAGAAAGGACGAGAGGTCATCTCTCAATGTCGAGATCCCCTCACTGAGTGCATTTTCCCTGTCGGCAAATTCCGACGCATTCTTTTCCCTCAAAATATCCTCCTGTTCGAGGGAGAGGGCGATACTGGCGAGTTGTTTTTTTCTCAATTCCCTCTTCATCTCTTCTGAGAAGCCACCCATCATCATATTTTGAAGGCCCCGCAAATTCTGGGAGAGGGTGGAGAGGTCCTCCGATATCTTATTCATAAGAGAAGACGGAGTATTGCCCATCTGCATACTCCCCGCTGCTTTCTGCATAGAGTTTGTTATCCCCTCTGCATTTTTCGATTCCTTAAGCAGTTCATTGCCCATCTCACTCGCCTTCTGGGAAAGTTCTTCCAAAGCTCGTGTTAGACCTTCCATCTCCTCCTTCAGCAGGTTCTCATCGGATGCGAGTTCCTCGGGATTTGCGCCTTTCTCGAGTGCCTCTTTTAACTCGTCATGCCGTTTCTGTATCTCATCGAGTTTATTCACTATATCTTGCAATTGCTGACTATGTTTAAGCTTTTGCAGGAAATCAATTGTGTTTTCAAGCCTCTTTTTGAACTCCTCTTCCGTGATATTAAAATTCTTTAGTGCCTCCTTCAACAATTCGGGGTTCTTCTGTAGCGTTTCCCGTAACTTCTCTCTCGCCTTCTTTACCTCTTCTGTCTCAAGTTCCTTCATTAACTCATCCACCTTTCTCATCTTCTCAAGCGTCTCTTCGTCCAGAAATATCGTGCTCTCCATCCTGTCGACGAGCTCTTTCGTCATTTTTGTTACCTCGGCAAGCTCGCTCTCGACCTCCTCGTGTTTTGATATGATATTCTCAATTGTCTCTCTGTCTCTTGCAGATAGTTCGTCCTTCTCTGTAAGTGCCTCGATTCTCTTGTGTAATTTATCGAGCTTCTCCATGACCGATTCCATACTACTCGATACCTCATCGGTCTCCGATGCGATTTCCTCATACAACTCACCGAGGAGTGGAAAACGAATCCTGTATAACGGAGTACTGGTTGCTTTTGGTCCTTTGAATGTATCGTTGTCGTGCGCCGTAAGACGGTAAAGAAGGGTATCACCCGGCAGCATCACAATATCGGAGAAATCCCAGGTCAAGGCACCGAAGGAATCAACAGGTGGTGGATTGAACCTCGCTATCTCCTTCCTCGAGGTATCATCCCTGAATATGGAAGTCAAAAATACACCCTTCACGCCAAAGTCATCTGCAAACCTGTATTTTATGTCAATTTCCATCTCCCTCGGTACATCGATAAACTGGGGCGGAGAGAGTATGTCAATTCTCGGGTAGTCGTCGGGGTATGCATTTATTACCATCTCATTCTCTTTTGACAGAAGTCCCGATGTGCCCTCGAGCAAAACATTTAAAGTGTCGGGATTTGTGACAACCAAATTGGTCTCAAAAAAGTGCTCCGAGGGGGTAATGCCCGTTGAATCTCCATTTTTATTGATGAGTATAACCCTCTTGAGGGGGACATTTGACTCTCCCCTGAACCTTACAGATGTGCCCACTAAACCGTATATATCGCCCCTTCTCTGGATATATTGAGGAAGTCCCGTATAGGAAGGATATGTATATTCATATGTCCAGTCCTTGAGCATTGGGGGAATTAAGACCTCTATCCTCTTCTCCCCCGTCTTGACATCGGAGAGAAACGCATACACCCGCATCGACTCGCGCAGATTCTCAATCCGTTGGTGAAACACATTTGAATCCGCAAGTCTTCGAACCCTTTTGGTCTCTGCGTCATTTATTACAAGCCAGACTGCCCTTGGGCTTATTTCCTTCGGTGTTATATAGACATCCGAGTACCCGCCGATCTCTGTTCTGTCCGGTTCGACGGTGATATTGAGCGAAAAATAGGGAGTCCTGGGGTGTAAGAAGCGAAGAAATGTATGTCTATTTGCCCCGAATGTAATAAACAGGGAAAGAACAAGAAGGGAAGATATGGCAATATAAAACCTCTTTATAAAGAGCTCGGATAAATTGATGCCCTCAAGAGTTCTCAATGCATCTTCCTCCGTCCGCTTGAGAAGTTCAGTGGAGTATCCGAGATAATCCTTCGAACTGTTATAATCTACAACTGTTGCAAGCCTTCCCTGAAATTCGGGATGAAGTTTTTCCAGTCTCCAGGCGATCTCTGATTTCCCCGGGACCCTTGCGATATTCCACACAAAAAAAGTGACAAAAACCAAAGAGACCAATA
Organism: Caldifarciminota bacterium UBA3073; assembly: GCA_002366725.1. Taxonomy (GTDB): domain Bacteria; phylum Hydrothermota; class UBA3073; order UBA3073; family UBA3073; genus UBA3073. Next base: position 6,678 of record DFBT01000121.1, on the reverse strand, counting down.
TTACCCATATTACCCGCACAAGCCCGGGGAGAATAAACAACCCATCGAGCAAAGCAAAAATAGAAAAACCAAGAAGCGGCGGTACGAGACCTTCAAGTAGAGATACCAGGAGGACGTTTCTCCTCAATCTCAACACTATTTTTTCCGGACTATGCATAATAGAATCTTGGGTATCAATAGAACCACAAAGACCGCAAAAGCACTGGTTATCGGTCCATACGGATCCCGCGGACGAGTCTGTGACCTGCGGATTATCGGCAATCGGTGAACTGTAATCTGAAATCTGCAATCTAAAATCTTAAATCTCGGTTTCCCTGCCTACTGGCAGACAGGTTCGTGCCCTGGTGGTGAATAATCAAAACATCTTACTCGAATCTATAAGTGGGCATATCACCCCACAGGTCTTCAAGGGCGTAATACTTTCTTTCCTCAGGTAGGAATATGTGAACTACAACATCTATATAATCCATAAGCACCCAGTGTCCATATTGATAACCCTCTATGTGTAATACCATTATCTCCTTTTTCTTCAAACTCTTTTTAATCTCATTTGTAAGCGCGCGAGAATGCGTCTCGGAGGTTGCAGAAGCAACGACAAAATACGAGACATAAGGAGATAGCACGCGTCGAACATCTATGAGCAGAATATCCTCTGCCTTCTTTTCCGAGAGAATCTTTATTATGCGTTTTGATAAGTCTTTAGGTCTCACTGTTCAGGTTTATAGTCCTCCCCCAAGATCACGGTTACCCCAACAATGTGTGTGGGGTCGGGTTCATATGCCATTTCACCCACTCCAAGTAAATGCCGAATGCGCCTTGCTTTTTTTAAATCCCCATTACTTCTATCGAGAATTACAGTTTTTTTGTG
>DFBT01000121.1:0-5770 GCA_002366725.1 Caldifarciminota bacterium UBA3073 | reverse complement strand
GGCTGCAAGGTCATCGATAGAAGTCCCATTCAGAACTACCATCCTTATCTTCTGAGGCTTTCTCGCCGCCAGCTCGTCCCTTATCTTATCCACGGAAGAGACGAGTAATATAACGGAAAAAAACCCAATTATTATAATTATGAGTGAGACGACTTTTTTCATTTAACACCACACCAATCGACTAGTGACGATTGACGATTGACTATTGACGATTGAAAATTGAAAATGGTTTTACAACCGTTCCAGAAGGTATATAAGAGTCGACGATAACGGCATTTGGGCCTATTATACACCCCTCGCCAATGACGGTCTTACCGTACAATGCCGTAAATGGGTGAACTGTTGTATCCCTACCTATTTTCACATCGTAGTCCACCACAACGGGAGGTGAGATAGTCACCCCCAAAAGCTGGTGTCTTCTTATAATTCTCTTCTGCAAGATCTCACCCACATATGAAAGGGCAGAACGGTCGTTCACCCCAATTACCTCCTCACTGTCCTCGGCAAGAAAGGTTCCTATCCTGTACCCTTTTTCTCTCACAATCCCGACCACATCTGTGAGATAATACTCTTCCTGGGCATTCTCGGGCGACAAATCCTTGAGAGATTCAAATACCGCAGATGTCTTAAACATATATATGCTCGTATTCACTTCCCTTATTTCCCTTTCCTTCTGGGTGGCATCTCTTTCCTCCACTATCTTTACCACCTCCTCCCCACTCTTTACTATCCTGCCATACGATGTTGGGTCTTCGAGAAGAGTCGTGAGAATTGTACAGAAACTTCCCCCGTGCAATTTGAGCAAAGAGAGAAGGGTGGAGGAGGTAATAAGTGGAACATCCCCGGGCAGCACGAGGACATCTTCTTCTTCATCGAGCAAGGGCTCTGCAGCAAGCAATGCGTCTCCAGTCCCCCTCGGCGACTCCTGGACGACGAACTCCACGCCATCGATATCGGGTGCTCTGTCTCTCTGCACAACCATAACAACCCTTTTGGGCTTAAGTTCCCTTGCAGCATCAACTATATACGACACCATGGGCTTTCCACATATCGGGTGCAAAACCTTTGGGATTCTGGAATGAAATCTCTTTCCCTCTCCCGCCGCAAGTATGACCACCGAAAATCCAGCCATAGAACACCAACAGTTAAGATTTCAGATTACGAACACGAATTATCCGCAGGATTCGTATAGACAAGAGTAGAAAGTTGGTTAGTTTGTTAGCATCTAACAAACTATCCAACTAACAGACTAACTTCTAATATAATCTGTGACTATCTGTGTTCATCTGTGGTTAATGTCACTTCTTGCTCTTCATTTCATTTCCATCACTCATTTTGAGTATCACGGGTTTATGGGCGGGTAACTTACCCGAATCCACAATACAATACGACATAACGAGTAACTTATCACCTATTTCTCCCTTTCTTGCTGCCCCACCGTTCAATGCACATATACGGCTTCCGGTTTCCCCGTTTATCGTATAAGTTTCAAATCTCTCGCCCGTATTGACATTGACAACTTGCACAAGTTCTCCCTCGTACATATCTGCCCGTTTTAATATATCCCCGTCAATTTCTATCGAACCCTCATAGTAGAGGTCTTTATGAGTGACAGTTATCCCGTGAATCTTGGACTTAAGTATTATCCTTTGCATCTTACCCCCAAGGTTAAAATCACTGGTCATCGGTCCATACGGATCCTGCGGATAACCAGTAATCAGTTATCTACAATCTAAAATCTTGGTACCTTAATGTCTTGCCTGCCTGCCCATACGGGTCCGTAGGGACCGGTAGGCAGGGTGGTGATTTCTTTTTCAAAAGTAGGATTTCGTTTATAAGGGTGTCCAGAAGTTCATCTTCTTTCACCGTTTTCAGAACTTCACCCCTTCTGAATATTATACCCTTCCCCTTACCGCCCGTAATTCCGAAATCCGCATCTCTCGCCTCACCTGGACCATTTACAAGGCACCCCATAACCGCTATTTTCAAGCGGGGAAGACCCTCATCCTTCAGCTCCAAAAGCCTCTCTTTTAGCTCTCTGGCTAAAGTTTCGACATCGACGCTGCACCTCCCACAGGTGGGACAGGATATTATCTCAAAATTCCTCTTTTTCAACCCAAGTGCGAACAATATCTCCTTTGCAACCCTCACCTCTTCAACAGACGGCGCCGTGAGCGAAACCCTTATGGTATCTCCTATGCCATCGGAAAGCAAGGAACCGATACCCACCGCAGATTTTATCGTTCCCTCGAAGGGAAGTCCCGCCTCTGTAACACCAATGTGGAGAGGGTATGGAAATAGTTCCCTTAATCTTCGATAAGTCTCTATCGTGAACAGGGTGCTGGACGATTTTGCGGATATTACTATGTCTGTAAAATCCATATCCTCAAGTATCTCCACATTTCTCCTTACACTCTCCGTGAGTGCCCGGGGTGTCTGCCCATATTTCTTTTCTATATCTTTCTCTACGGAACCCGAGTTCACCCCTATCCTCATGGGGATATTGCGCTCTTTTGCGAGCTTCACAACCGTCTTCAATCTCTCCTTCCCCCCTATGTTGCCAGGATTTATCCTTATCTTGTCTACACCCTGTTTTATTGCCTCAAGTGCTATCCTGTAGTCGAAGTGCACATCGGCAACCAGGGGCAGTTGGGTTACCGTTTTTATCTTTTTTAGATACTTCACCGACTCTTTCGTAGGAAGGGCAATCCTCACGATATCACAGCCCTCTTTCTCAAGTTCCCGTATCTCTTCTATAACCCCGTCCGTATCCTCTATGAGAGACTTCACCATAGACTGGATGGATACGGGAGCCCCACCACCTATCTTTACATTCCCGACTTTTATTTGTTTCGTTAGCTGCATTTTAAGTTTAGACATGAGACATTTTCATCGTGAATCGTAAATGGTTAATCGTAAAGCGTTATCCCAAAATATGCGTTGAGAAACCACGAGATTATCACAAGATTGCCACAAGACAGACCAATAAAGAACTTATGCACAGCATCTCATACGAGCCGTAGGGCCGTATGGACAAAAGTTAAAATCAAAACCCTTTTTCACCCGAAAGGTGAACGCTCATAGTCTTGAAGACTTTTATATAATCTGTGAATATCCCTGCCTGACGGCAGGCAGGTGTGTTCATCTGTGGTTAATGCATAATCTGAGGTTATTTTACTCTGCGATACTCGTTCAACTTGTGATTTTTCACCTGATCACCGATTATCCGCAGGATCCGCATGGACTGATTACCGATTTTCTGTGGTCTTGCACCTCAAGCTTGTTCCCTGACGACCGCCGCTCCCAATCGTGCAAGTTTCTCCTCAATTCTTTCGTATCCCCTGTCGATGTGGTATACACGGAGCACCTTTGTTTTTCCACTGGCTGCCAGACCGGCAATAACCAGTGCGGCGCCACATCTTATGTCAGACGCCATAACCTCTGCACCATCGAGTTTTTTTACCCCGTTTATAACTATGGTTCTGCCGTCAACTTTTATGTCCGCTCCCATTCTCTGCAGCTCTGCTATGTGATTAAATCTGTCCTCGTACATCGTTTCCTTCACGAGACTTGTCCCGTCTGCGAAGCAGAGCAAAGAACATATCTGCGGCTGGAGGTCCGTCGGAAATCCCGGATAAGGAGCTGTCTTTATCTCACGGGCACGAAGTCTCTTGTTACACTTCACATATATACCCCCGACATCTTTTCTTATACTTACACCCATCTCTTCCAGCTTTAATATCTCTGCCGAGGAATGCTCTGCAACCGCCTCCCGTAAAAATACATCGCCTTTAGCTATAGCCGTTGCTATCATAAGGGTTCCCGCCTCAAGATAGTCCGGTATAACGGTATAGGTCGCTGGATGGAGTTTGCTCACACCGATCACATGGAAGATTCCATCGGACTCTTTTATCTTTGCACCCATAGAATTCAGAAACTTTATCAGGTCAATGATATGCGGTTCCGTGGCGGCATTGACGATTTTTGTCTCTCCTTCGGCAAGTGTAGAAGCCATGAGGAGATTCTCGGTTGCGGTAACAGAGCGTTCAGACAGATAGATCTCCGTCCCCTTCAGACTTTTGCCTTTTGCAATTATGTATCCGTGCTCCTCCGAGATCTCCACCCCGAGTGCCTCGAATCCACTCAGATGTTCATCTATGGGTCTCGGACCAATGGCACACCCTCCAGGTCTCGCAACATTTGCCTCTCCAAAACGGGCAATGAGCGGCCCGGTAACGAGAAAGGAAGCGCGCATCTTTCGCACCAGTTCGTAAGGTGCCTCGAGATTATTCACCCTGCCCGTATCGATCACCAGTTTATTCTTCTCCCGGGATATTCTCGCTCCCATATACTCCATTACGGCGAGCATTGCGTCAACATCCCTTAGCTGTGGGACATTGTGAATAACGGATGTGCCCTCTGTTAGAAGTGTTGCGGCAATTATTGGGAGCGTGGCATTCTTCGAGCCCGAGATGCTCACCTCGCCTCTAAGGCGATGTCCGCCCTCTATAACAAACTTATACATAATTGATTTTTTCTGGACGCAGATTACCGCAGATACACACAGATTACATTGTCTAATCTTCTATATTTTCGGGACGCATTAGCGAATACCAGAATTCATGCCCCGCCTGGACGGGGTCTCATTCTGATACGCTGATAATCTGATACACTACCTACTGATCCTCTGATACGCTTATTATCTGCGTCCAACTTTAATCCTTGCTGAACACGCATCCACAGTAGTTCTGTCTGTACAGATTATACTTCCTCGACAGCTCTACACTTCTCTTAAACCCGTCTTTCTTCTTGAAATCGTAGGGGAGAAACACAAGTTTGTAACTCTGTGCGAGTTTCTCTCCGATGAGCCTTATCTTATCAAAGCACTTATGGGGACTGACCGAGAGTGTGGTCGTAAACTGACCAATACCGAGTTTTTTCGCGAGGGCCGCCGTCTCTTCCAATCTCAATCTATAGCAGACCTCACACCTCCTACCCCCTTCGGGCTCATCTTCCAATCCCTTTATCTCCTCGAACCATCTCAAAGAGTCATAGTTGCCCGCGTGCAATTCAAACACCATTAATTCCGATAGTTTAATTACTTCTCTGTATCTTTTTTCATATTCCTCAAGAGGTTGTATATTTGGATTGTAAAAATATCCGGTGACCTTATATCCGTCCTCTCGTAATCTCTCCACGCAGGCAGTTGCACAGGGCGCACAGCATATATGGAGAAGAACCATTTTCAAGAATGATTAATTTCTAATTGTCTAATTAATGGGAAACTGCAGTAAATAGTAAACGGTAAAATCAACAAAAAAAATTACAAATAAAGTATACCACAAAATGCGTGAAAAGTCAAGGAAAATTTGGACGCTGATTGCCCCCGATCTTTTTATTACTGTGGTACCAGGAGTAATGTCATTGTGAGGGATGTCATTGCGAGGAATGTCATTGCGAGGGATGTCATTGCGAGGCGAAGCCGAAGCAACCTCCGAAGCAATCTCCATCTGACACATATTAGAGACTATGACTTTTTGTATACTTTTTGAAAAAATAACTTGACATTTTTATAGGAAGCTTTCCTATGCAGTCAAGGAAATTTTAAATTTCATTTTTTCTTGACATCTCGTGAAATTTGAAGTATAATTTACTTAAGTGACTAACTCAAACATATAATCACAAAATATGCATTAACCACGCCTGCCTGCGGTAGGCAGGGATGAGCACACCTGCCTGCCGTCAGGCAGGGATGTTCACAGATTATATA
>DFBT01000041.1:23556-25421 GCA_002366725.1 Caldifarciminota bacterium UBA3073 | reverse complement strand
CCCGGAGATATTCGATATGGATGTAATGCCGGGCAAACCCAATTACAAAGACTATCGTATAGTTGGAATATCTTGCCTCACATCCACATACCTCAAGGGGCTCGAGGTGGCGAGAGAGGCAAAAGATGCGGGGAGAATCGTGATTATGGGCGGATATCACCCAACATTTATGGATGAGGAGGTCCTCAAGACGGGATTTGTTGATTATGTGGTGAGGGGGGAGGGAGAGTATGTACTTCTTGAGCTCGTGAACCACATTGAGGGTAACATTGGCGTGAAAGATGTTAAGGGAATCTCCTATATGGACGGGAATAGACTGGTAAGGACGGAAGATGCTCCGTATCCCGATATAGATAAAATACCTTTTCCAGCCAGAGACCTCCTACCCTTAAGCTCGTACAGGGCGTTCCTGGACGAGAGACCCATGACTTCTATGATCACATCAAGGGGATGCCCCTTCAATTGCAGCTTCTGTTCCTCGTCGAAGTTCGGTGGCCTGAAGTGGAGGGCGAGATCGGCTCTATCCATCAATGAGGAGGTGGAAATTCTCAAGGAAAAATACGGTTTTGGTGCGATAGATTTTATGGATGATAATTTTACCATGAATCCCGCGAGGGTGGTTGAAATATCCGAGGGATTTTTGAAAAGGAACCTCGAGATAGAGTGGTGGTGCCTGTCGAGGGCAGACGCAATATCGAAGCACGAGGATATGGTGAAGGTGGCGGCGCGCTCCGGTCTCAATATGGTTTTCCTTGGTATTGAGAGCGCCGAGGAGGATGTGTTGAAAAGCTACGGCAAAAGGGAGGACACTGCCACATTTATAGGCGCCGTAAATCTGTTGAAGAAATACGGTGTGAAGACCTGGGCGAGTATAATGATAGGCGAGATGAGCGAGACGCGAAGGATGATATCGAGAACTATAAACTTCATAAAAAAGCTCGACCCCCACGCCGTTCAGATATCGATCCTGACACCTTATCCCGGCACGAGATTATTCGAGGAGGTGAAGGGTAGAATAACTACCTGGGATTGGAATTTGTATGACGGCGCACACAGCGTGTTCAATACACATTATCTGAATACGAAAAAGATTCAGTCTATTCTGAGAAAGGCATATATGAGTGTTTACCTCGACACCAAGAGGGTCGCGAGGGAGATAAAACACGCATTTGAATATCACCTTCTCAAACGCCTGATATTTGAATATCCGAGGAAGGCAATCGTTGCTCTGAAATATATGAAAGGCGAAAGACGGGATGTGTGAAATGTTGAATGTGGAATGTGGGATGTGAGACGGTGCTCACAGAGGGTTTAGAAAAGTTCCTTCCTTAACTTTTCGATCTCCGGGAGTAGTGTGGTTTCTGGATATTTCTCCTCTATTCCGTTGAGATAAAAGAGGGCGGCATCGGGTTTCCCCATCTTTCTGTATAGTCTCGCAATTTCAAGTTCTTTCCTTGCGAGTTTATCTATGCATTCTATCCTCGCCTTCTTTGCCTCGGTCGCGAGTTCAGTATCGCCGTGTTTGGCTATAAACCTCTCCAGCGCCTTAAGGGCCTTTTTTGTAACTGCTTGGTCGAGGTAATAGGGAAGTGATTGTCTCAGGTAGGTGACCGCGAGTTCATAGTCTGCCCTTATAAAAAATCTCGAATTCGGAAAGTTTTTTAAGAGAAACCCGTATTCTAACTCCGCCTGTTCGTAGTCTTTCTTGTCAAAATAGCTCTTTGCAAGCCAATACTGTGCATCCTCCATAAGTCTGCTACCGGGATACTTGTATATCACATTCTTGAATCCCTCTATCGCCTTGTCATATTTTTTATTTTTGAGGAGTTCCTCGGCGCGCTGAAATTCTTCCTCTGCCGTGGAGA